>CAIOOC010000350.1 GCA_903859795.1 uncultured Bacteroidia bacterium | reverse complement strand
GTTTACAAAATCGGCCTGTGAACATATTGGAATCCCAGCCGATGAAGTAATAATTTTCATCAGGGAGGATCCAAATGAGAATATTGCACAGGGAGGCGTTATTTTGTCTGAGAAGCTTAGGGGTAAATTTTAGAGGATAAAATTACATCAACAGATCAGTCCTTCCAATCCGTGATCATATAGTGTTGCGGAAAGCGGAATTCCATTTTCATCCCACCCCATCATCTGATAGAAGGTTCTGATTGATTGATGAAAGCTCTCCTTTTCAATTACATCTCCTTTGCGGGGACCATCTTCAATAGGCTCTGAATAAAATCTTTCAGGTAACAGATCTTCATCGGAGGTTAACCCTTCCCGTTGATTATACATTCTCATAAGGTGCAATCGGCGCTCTCCGATGCGCATTATTTCGTGATCACTGGTTTCCCATCCTGTTACCGCATGAAGCATTTGTGCCAGTTGCGGCAAAGACAATAACCGCGTAGGTGCTATGGCAAATATGCACATATCCAAAGCATCAGCAGCCGACCAGATAGTAATCAATTGCTTAAATATCTTCACCTTTTCGGGACCAATATAATTCATTGGAATCCGGTCAAGGATCCCCATCGTTCTGCAAAGTTTTAAGGTATGATCCCAACCTACCCGGGTATCAAAATCCCAGTCATGCTCGCAGATGTCATAGCGAGGTCCTACTGGAGCCACTGCATACCCCAAAGCCAGGTTTGTCTGACTTCTCGGCTCAAAAGGGACTAACTCCAACCCTTTTACCTGCATGGCATAGTGAACAGATCCTTTCCCGATTATCGCTGATGCCCGCTTTGTTCCTTCTGCAAGGATGTCACCTAACCCTTTACGAAAGGTAATATTATTAATTATTTCTAAAACAGCCTTCTCATCTCCAAATGTCAGGAGATCCCCGTCTTTGACAGTGAGAATTCCCTTTTCAAATAATTCCATTGCAAATGAAATCGAAAACCCCAGTGATGTGGGATCAAGTCCATATTGATTACAAAGGTTGTTAAACCTCAATATTATATCAAGGTCAGTAATTCCAATATTCGGACCTAATGTGCCGGTAATTTCCTGATGGATCCCGTTTGCATGGGGATCGAGATCGTCGGAATTATCGGGATGAATACTTTTAATGCAATTATTGGGGCATCCGGGGCATCCCAGATCTTTTATCCGGCGTTTTAAGAAATTTTCTTTGCTAAGACTATCGAGGTTTTCGATGGAATTCTTACTGTAATTATTTACACATAAGGCTGCATCAACTCCGTGAAGGTATACCCAGCAACTGAAACCTGGGGCGTCAAATTGCCATTTACTTAAGCTGTTTGTTATTAAGTGTTTTGAAAAATCATTCGAAATCCTGTCAAGAATACTATTATCAAAAATACCAGGGGCTAAATTATCCTTTATTATCAAGGCTTTGAGATTTTTTGAGCCCATTACGGCACCCATTCCCATCCGTGATGCCTGATAGGTACGATCGGTGACTATTGAGGCGTACCGAACCAGGTTCTCACCTGCCGGACCTATAATCGCGGTATGAGAGTCAGGGCCAAATTCCTCCTCAATTGTAGCCGCAGTTTCTCCAATCAACTTCCCCCACCATGCTGATGAATCAATAAAAGTTACCTTTCCTTTATCCAGCAGCACTGAAACAGGGCTTAATGCTTTCCCTTTAAAAACAACAATATCCGCACCGGAACCTTTAATTGCAGCTCCAAAAGGCCCTTCGGTCCGCGTTTCCCCGATTCCACCAGTCAGAGGACTTTTCGCGGAAGTTGTAAATCTTGCAAGGCCGGGTGCAGCCTGACCTGCAACTACACTTGAAGCGAAGATTAACAGATTATCTCTTCCCAATGGATCTATTCCGGGTTCTGTCTGTTCGTACAAAAGAAAAGTTGCTGCCAGACCACCACCCACATATTGACGCCAAAAATTCTGATTCCGCTCTTCAAATTTGTATGTCAGATCATTCAAATCGATGAAAAGAATCTTTCCGTTATACCCATGAATTTGTGGCTGTTGCATATTCACATATTAAAAAGTTACCGAGTACCGTTAATTTGCATTAACAATTTAAATATAATATTTGCCACCAACACACCAATCCACCAGAGCCCGCGGACACCAAAAAAAAATCTTTAAGGGAACTTTTGGTGCCTTTTTGGTGACTTGGTGTTTTTGTGGCATTTTTATTTTAGACAATTAGAATAACAGCCTACAAAATTAACGCAGGATTCTGATTGTTACGGATGCCTGTTTTCATTATGTATAATCGCTTCATCAAACAGCTTGGCTATTGACTGATCAAAAACTGCCAATTTTTTCCAATTATCATCTCCATAAACACCTGCATGTGTATAATCAAAAACCTTAAACCCGATTTTGCGCAATACTCCTTTATTTTTTATTGCGAAATCAAAGATTAACGGGTTCGCAAATTCGGGATTTGCGATTACCGAATGAACATCTTTTCCCGATTTTTGCCAATCGATGAACGAGAGTTTCCCGAAATGGATATCTTTCGATCGCGTATCCCAATAGCAATTATTGTCAGACTTAATATTGATATTGCCCCAGTTATTGCTTAGCAGATCACCCGTACTATACCAAATAATATTGTGGACAAAAGTAAACGACAGATGATCTTCAATCCGCGTTGCCTGCAGCTGGGCTTTAAGGTTATTGGCAAAAATATTGTTTTGGATGAAGTTTTCTTTCCCGTAGTGCTGATGAAACCCTGAGCTTTTGCAGTTGTAAACCAGGTTGTTTTCCACAATAATACCCGTTGAACCTTCATCGGTATACAGTCCCCAGCCGCCGTAATCATACGAATAAACATGGTGGATTACATTGTTGCTAACTGTCGTCCCTTCTGATTCTCCAAGACAATATACTCCCCCCATGTCGCTCAGTTCTCCCCAGCCTAAATGATGGATATGATTGAACTCAATCTTGTTCCTTTTTGAAGGACTAAAAGTATAGCCCCAAACCCAACCAACTGAGATGCCTGAATAGCGGAAATCAGCAATTTCGTTGTGAGTGATCTGGTTGTCACTGGTATGAAATAGTGTAACGCCGACTGCACATGGGAAAACGAACCCGCCGGACCGGATAATATTGTTATCCACAACAATATTTCTGGTAAAGTCGCCCTTTTTATCAGGATTGTTAAAATTTCCAATCTTTATGCCTCCGGCACCCAGATCATGCAAATAGCAATGTTCAATCCGGCAATCTTCACAGCTATTTCGAAACCAGACAGCGTTTGTTCCGGTATGAGTGATCTCACAATTAATGAATTGAATATCTTTGGCAAAATCAACCAAAACAACTGCTTCGACAGGAGCAGCAGCCTGGGCCGGTTCATTTCCTCCCGAAGGCATTTTATACCCTGATACCTGAAACAAGAGTCCATCGAACCGGATATGTGCGACTTTCTTACCACTATTTTGATCACCCCTGATATGAATGAAATGATCCGTAATAGGCGCAATGACCTCCAGATTGTTTAGTGATTCACCTGAAAGAGGCATATAGTATAAATAACCCCTTGGATCCAGAAACCATTCGCCGCAGGTATCCAGTGCAGCTCTGTAATTTTCAAGAATAAACAGTGAATTTTTGTTCAGGTTATTCCATGGTTTCATCCCCTCGCCTCCTATGAAAACGGCAGATGCATCCTTATCGAAGCCCAAGATATGCTTGCGGGTATTGTCCCAGTTATGGTAGAAGGTCACAACGGCATTGCCATACTCCTCCTTTGAAATCAAAGCAACCCTTTCTGCAACCTCAGCTGAAATGTTCAGGCGTTGGACTGCCAGATCCGGAAACAACTCCTTACCTTTATTTATAACGGTTTCGGAAACGTCTTTAAGCGCATAAAAGCCGCTATTTGGCGATTTGGCCCGAACTGCCCGTTTGCCATTAACATACAGCTGCTCAAAGTTCCAGCCATATTCAGCAACTTCAGGGATTTTTGCACACCAAAGGTTTTCCGACAATTTTTCAAATCCTTTGATATTCTTACCGCCGGAAAAAACCGGATGAGCTCCAACCTGAGCCTTGAAAATCACTGGTGATTTTTCGGTTCCCGAATCTTCCGGATTTAGAACAAGTGGTTCAGCCAATAAATACTGTCCATCTTCAATAATTACTTCGACTGGACCATCAAAAGTTTGGCCCTTTCTCAGAATCCTTAATTTGCTGACTGCTGCACCGATAGTTGCAAGAGGAGATTCCATAACACCTGAATTTTTATCATTACCAGAAACGGAAACAAAAATTTTTATTCCTTCTGCCCTGGTCTCTTTTGCAACGAAAAGGGTTAAAAATGCGAATAAACCAACAAAAACTGCGACGAATCCCGAACTATTCTTCATGATATATATTATTGATTCATAAATTATTACTTAAATATTTTGTGAAATTTCAAACTATCTTTACTTAAGGAACAAGAATCCCATCCACCAGGATTTTCCCAACGTACCAGTTGTTCTCTTTGTAGTCATCCTCATTTTTGATCACATTCCCGATTTTTGCAAGTATCACGGCTTTATTAAATGGTTCGGTCAGTACCCGAAATATAACCTGATGGATTTTATTTTCGAGATGATCGATTATGAAATAATTCATTCTTCGGTAAGTGCAATAGGGATCAAATCGGGAAATCGTATCTTTAGCAACACCATCAATCGTAACAATCAATTTGCCAGCATCCGGCCCCATAAAATCATAAGCTCCGATGGTTGTCCCCTTGAAACGAATTGAAAGAGTCTCTCCAGAATTGCTTGCTTTTCCGAATTTTTCAAGATATTTTCCAAAACCTGAAAATGAGGGTTCATCCTTAATCTGAACGATTTTCCAATTATCACTCAACTTTCCCTTAGAAAAATCAAACATTTGAGCTTCTGAAAAATTATCAGGAACAAGTGGTTTAGATAAAGGGTGCTTATGGGGTTTGGATTTGCCTTCAGCAATCATAATTTCAATGGATTGCCTTAATACCTCGAGGTAAATCATATGACCAGTTTCGGGATACGGATGGACGCCATCGGGACTAAAAACTTTTACTCCATTTAATAGCTTCCCCTCACCTTTGATGATCAGCTGTTTGTTGATCACCATCTGACTTACCTTCCGGCCAAAATTCACACTCGGAATATTATATTTTTCAGCAACTCGTTCCATAATTTTAGCTGCAGCCGGCAACTGACCATTTTCCTCGGTTTCAAGGTAGGCTTCATGAATAGTGTAGATAAAACAGATATCTGTAACCGGATTTTGCAGCCAAATTTGCCTTACAATTCCTTCCATTGAACGAATAATTTTCTCATCGGAGGAGCCCCCGTCATTTACGGCAAACTCAACAAAAACCAGGTCTGGTTTGAATCTCAGCACATGATCCTTAAGTCTGAACGCTCCAAAATCAGAACCTGTACCTCCAATGGCTGCATTAATTTCCGAAAACCGTACTTTGGGAAAGCGGGTCTTTAACCATTCCAGTGAGAGAACCCGCCATCCTTCCTGGGCCGTAATACTTCCACCAAAATAGGCAACCTTTACTGAGTCACCATCCGACACTTTAGTGAGGAAGTTTGGCAATCCGCCCCGTGCTTTAAACTCCATTACTTCAATTCTTTTCAGATTGGCTTCCTGGCTTGCTGCAACGACTCCTGAATGAAAAAGAAGGAGCAAATAAAAAACGATGAGTTTTTTCATTGGATATGATTAGGTGTAATGATTATGCCTTGCGGTAAACTTTATCTATCAAAGATAGGATTAATTTCCGGCACCACGGATGTTTTCACCCACTTTCGGCAGCAAAATCTGATTCAAAAACAACCTGTTAACTTCTGAATCTTTAACAAAATAAAAGCGACTACATTAAAACAATTTATTGAACCTGGTTGTTGATTAACTATCAATTGGCTTACTTTTAAAGTTCCAATCCGATGGACTAATTCAACCTTAAATTCAGTAATTACAAACTTAATTTCAAACCCTGAATTACCTATGACTTACATTAAAACTGACATTCCGCAACCCGGAATTGTGGAACTCCTTTTTTACAAGGGTTCGACAGGCAAAGCGCTATCCAACCTAGCACAGACATTGATGCATGGCCCTTCGCATCTCAGTTCCGGGGAACGGGAACTCATTGCCTCGTATGTGTCCGATTTGAATAACTGTGAATTCTGTCATGAATCGCACAGTGCTTCGGCAAATTTTCACTTAAAGGATAATGGGAATGCAGTCTGTGGTGTTAAGTCCGACCTTGAAACGGCCCCTGTTTCCGAAAAAATGAAGTCTCTGCTAAGAATTGCCGGTCAGGTACAAAAAGGGGGGAAAAATGTGACCATTGCACATATTGAAGCGGCAAGAGGTGAAGGGGCTTCCGACGAGGAGATTCATGATACCGTATTAATTGCAGCAGCTTTTTGCATGTACAATCGTTATGTCGACGGATTGGGAACAAATCTTCCGCCACAGAAAAGTGATTATATTCCGATGGGCAAAAGGATGGCAAAAATCGGATATAAATATCCCCCGCTGTTTTTAAGAAAATTTGTAATCCGGATGATGAAAAGAAATGGCAAAAAGGACTGACCAAAGAATAATCAAGGCTGTTGTCCTCTTCATCTTTTTTGGATTGCTTGCTGTTCCGGTTGTAATAGGTCATTTTACACGACAGTCAGCAACGGGTACTGGTATATTGGCTCCTGCATCCGCGATAAAAAAGTTTGGGTTCTATTTTGAAGAAGTATCAAAACAATCAGGAGTAAATTTTGTCCACCATTCTCCGAAATTAGATCCGCAAATTGATCCAATCCTTCCGCAGATTGCTTCTGTGGGGAGCCTCGGTTTCGGTATGTGATTTCGACAATGACGGGTGGAACGATTTTTATGTTACAAACAGTTGCTTTGGTTATAAAAATGCTCTTTTTCATAATCAGGGAGATGGCAGTTTTGTAGATGTTGCAGACCAGTTGGGTGTTGCAGACCTGAATATTGAAGGCTCAGGAGTTTCAATGGGCGCTGTTTGGGCTGATATTGACAATGACGGTTTTGAGGACCTTTTGGTTTACAGATGGGGACGTCCTGAATTATTCAAAAATGATCATGGTAAAGGATTTACCAATATAACAGCGAAAAGCGGTCTGCCGGGCTGGATAAATGCCAATACAGCCGTCTGGTTCGATTATGACGGAGACGGATTTGTGGATCTTTTTATTGGTGGATATTTCAGGGAAGATATTGATCTTTGGCATCTTAAAACAACAAAAATCCTGACTGAGAGTTTTGAATATTCGCAAAACGGAGGAAAAAATTACCTGTTTAAGAATTTGGGGAATGGAACTTTTAGGGATGTGACTGCTGAAACCGGTTTAACCTCAACAAGATGGACGCTGGCGGCCGGGGCTGTAGATTTGAATCATGATGGCTTTCCCGAGCTGATTATTGCGAATGATTACGGGCTCAACGAATTTTATTTTAATGAAAAGGGAAAACGATTCATTGAAAAGGGAAATAGTACGATGATCGGGTTATCTCCCAAAAGCGGCATGAGCGTTGCTTTTGGCGACACCTATAATACAGGACATTTCGGTATTTACATTTCTAATATTACCGAGGAGGGTATTCTTCTACAAGGGAATAATTTCTGGGTGCCAATCGAGGACAAGGAGAAAATTTTATATGAAA
This sequence comes from uncultured Bacteroidia bacterium, assembly GCA_903859795.1. Classification (GTDB taxonomy): domain Bacteria; phylum Bacteroidota; class Bacteroidia; order Bacteroidales; family Prolixibacteraceae; genus JAAFHB01. Next base: position 164 of record CAIOOC010000350.1, on the reverse strand, counting down.
ATGTTGCCGGTAAATATGGGATTGAAGCAGGAGGATGGAGCTACGGAGCCCAGTTCGGAGACCTGAACAATGACGGATTCTTAGACCTGTACCTGGCCAATGGATATATATCAGGGGTGAAAGGGACGAGTTACTGGTATGATTATTCGAAGGTTACAGGAGGT
>CAIOOC010000349.1 GCA_903859795.1 uncultured Bacteroidia bacterium | reverse complement strand
TGTGGATGTTCTCTTACAGCTATATGAATTCGTTTATGCAGAATAATTACTCCGGGACAACCAAAGTCAGTGACCAGGCTATTTTTGAAAAGTACATTATGTCACCAGTAAATATGCATATGGATATGCACATGCTGACAGGCATGTATGGAATTTCCAACAAACTCTCACTTATGGTAATGGTTGACTATAATTATATGAACATGAATATGAAGATGCTTTCAGGCCCGATGAATATGGGTATGGGACCTTCATCAATGTTGATGACAAGTACAAGCCACGGGTTTGGCGACACAAAGATTAGCGGCTTATATAAATTATATTCCGTTAAAGGCCATTCACTTTCTGCAGATATTGGGTTTAGCCTTCCTACGGGTTCAATAAATAAAACTGAAAAGGTTGATATTTCACATTATGGTGAAAAGGAGGTTTATATGATGCAAATGGGATCAGGGACGTTTGATTGTTTACCTGGCATCTCCTATAGTTATCAGCAAACCAAATATTCTCTGGGTGCGGAAGCAACAGCTTTAATTCATCCCTATTTTAACCGTCTGGGGTACAAATTGGGAAATGAGTTTTCTGTAAATACCTGGACTACTTATGAATGGTTAAAAAACACTACGGCTACTCTGCGTCTAAATTACACAGTTGCAGGAAGAATTCAGGGTTCTGACCCCGATATTTTGGCAGTAACGGAACCGGCGGCTGACCCTCAGAATTATGGCGGGTCATTTTTAAAGGGATATATCGGATTGGCATATTATTTTACTGATGGATCTTTGAAGAACACTAAAATCAGTGCAGAATTTGGATTACCTGTATACCAATATTTTAATGGGGTTCAGACTGCTAACAAATTTAACTCCATGATATCATGGGCATTAATGTTTTAAATAAAAAAGAAATGAAAAAATATTTTTACATCCTGTTACTATCTGTTGTAACCTTATTCATAGCAAGTTGCACAAAAAAGAATAACCTGGCTCCTGTGCCTACAGGGCACCTGTATTTTCACCTGCACACTGATATCGACTCTTTTGAAGTTGGCGCGTATAATTCTGTTATTCAGGCAACAAATGGCCGGAATATATCACTAAGTCTGGCTCAAATGTATATTTCAAATATTGAACTTGTAAAGCTTGATGGCTCAACCTATCCTGTTTCCAATAAAGTTATCCTTAAATATTTTGAGAATGAAGCTTATCTGATAGGGAATGTCCAGGCAGGAAATTACAAATCGATCCGCTTTTCAGTTGGGCTTAGTGCTGCTGAAAATGCCAAAACAGCTGTTGCAGGCGATTCGGTCTTTTATCACCCTGAAATGTGGCTTGGGAATACTGCCCAGCCACTGGGATACGTATTTTTAAACGTTCAGGGTAAAATCGATACAACTGCACAAGCCAATGGAACAGAAGCTCAGATGGTCCCATTTTCTTATAAGATCGGGACGACAGCAAATTCAAGACAGGTGATTATGCCAGATCAAAACTTCACGGTCCTGCCGGATCAGGATGATTATGAACATATCATTATTAATTACATGCGAATCTTTGATGGAGTTGATCTCAGCAAGGCAGGTAATTTGTCTGTTCAAAATGCAGCGGATAATTCCATGGCATTAGCCGTCCGGATTTCGAACAATATTCCAAATATGTTTCATTACGAATAGACATAAACTTTTGTTATTTTTATAAAAGGATATTGTGCTTTTATAAGAAAACCATTTTAATG
>CAIOOC010000348.1 GCA_903859795.1 uncultured Bacteroidia bacterium | reverse complement strand
GGTCTTTTTACAGAAGGTGATACCCATGCAATTCCGGCATCTTTTGGCAACCCTAATGTCAACCAATTCACGTGGTTATATAATGGTAGAAACAACTGATATTCCTGTTCTTTTGATCCGGATGACATTGAGTTGAGGTTCCGGAACGTATATTTAATCGTATCTCCAAATAAATAACCACCCGCACTCCAAACTTCTTTCCCTTTATCATTGGAAGTATAAAGATCGAGCCCGCTTACCCCTGTTGCAGACATATGAGGAAAGGATTGGGTGTCGGAAACCTGGTATTTGACTTTGATTTCAGCAGCATTGGTTCTGAACCGGACCGTCAATCCGGCACACTGCTCCGAAAGTGTCCAGATTGCGGCACGAACTTTCTCCTTTGCGCGAACCGGCAGTCGTCCGTATATCCCTTTTTGTTCAATTGGCCACCCTTGTCCCTGCAAAACTGGGAATGGTTGTCTTTGAAGATCATACCAGTTGAGGTCGTCTTTTACGAATGTGATAACGGCTTGATCATTAGCCGGATCGGTTTTTTGCTGAGCTTTAACAAATATTGAGCTCAATATAAAGGCAAGAAAAAGATATGTTATTTTCATTGAACTAATTATTTACAGTTATAGGTTTTAATATGGCCAGATCCTGAATTTTAACTTTGGTTGATTGTTGTAATCTTTCGATAGGTTCTTAATTTTATTGGATACAAATAAATATGCCACTAAAACACCAAAGCACAAAATTCCACCAAAATATATCTCTGCCCATCCGTTGAAATGAAGGTTGATGGCTATGAGTTTGCGACTCGGTATCACCTTTAGAAAAGTAACCTGGTGGCTGTTCAGGACATTAAGAGCCACCCGGAAACTCCATCACGAACCTATTAATACGGCCCAATTCTCCCGATCGGAATAAGATGCCAGGGAACGATATATCCTTTGTAGTCATTAGCAAGTGTCGGATGTTTTTCCGATTTTAGTAATTGGTTATTCAATTCTTCAATCCGTTTGGATTTTCTTAAAATAAACGACTGGGCATTGATAACAATATTGTCAATGGCAAAGTTAATATCCGCTTCATTCAAGAGGTTTTTCAAAGCGGGGTAGTGCTGCTGCCAGAATTGACTCTGCCAGTCGGTTGAATGCATCGCCTTGTACATTGGGTGATCGGCATTATTGATCGATTCCTTCCAGCGTTTGTCTCCCCAGGCTGACTGACTGATTGCAGCGTGGCAGTCGGCAAAGATGTTTCCTTCGAGGAAGTTGTCTTTCCCACCATGGATCTGAATTCCTCCAAACATGTTATTTGAAGAGCGCAAAAAGAGGTTTTCATAAATACTGAAACCACTTATTGCATCGTCGAGCCTCACTCCGGCTGCCATATGAAGATTAGGAACCCCAATATCGTGATAGAAATTCCAGCGTATGATATTGCCGCGGTAGAGTGGATTTCCAAATACATCAATTGCTCCCTGGTCGTCTGACTCGATAACACATTTTGTAAACTCATTTAGCTCAACGAGCATATCGTTACCTTCGAGCCTTATTCCACTGCTTGGAATATTGGCGAACAGGCTGTTCCTTACCTTAATGCCATCGCCTGCAAGCACAATTGCAGGGGTGTATGTCCTGTCAATTCGCGAAAGATTACTGATCCTGCAATTCTCAATAACACTTCCGGAACTTATCAGTTTAAGGTTGTCACCGGCATTAATATCTATTCCTCCCCTGCCCATACTTTCAATTTTACAGGAATGGATCAGATGGTTATTTCCCCCGGCTATTTTTATTCCCAGACCTGATGTATTCGAAACCCTGCAATTCACCAGTGTTAAGTTGCTGCAATCTTTAAAAATCATACCATCTCCTCGAATATATTGGAGATCAAGCCCTTTTATTGTAAGGTAGTTGCAGTTTTCTGCAGTCAGGGCAGGACCCTTCATACTTAAAACAATTTGATCTGGTTTTACGTCCTTTACAGGTATATACCAGATTTTTCCTTCACCGACCGAGATGCACCATTCGCCAGGTCTGTCGAGTTCCGAAAGGGCGTTCACCACATGCCATTTACTTTTGCCAAAACCATAATTATTAAGAGGTGGCAGTAGCTGAATTGTTGAATCTTTAGGAGAAACACCACCCATCTTTTCGTAGGCATCGGCCCATAAATAGAGCCAATAACCATGAAGCCAGACATCCTGATCATTTGCCCATCTTCGCGCTCTGGCAGATTTAAAATCTTTCAGCGCAACAGTGGTATCGTGATCATTGGGCCAACGAGCCATTTTCTGAGGAATCCCCTGGCTGAATAATTCCGGGACGGGAAAGGTTCTGAATGTAGCTTCGCCACCCACTGCCCGTTTGCTCGAAAAACCGCCAAAGACAAGGCTGTCGATTCCATGCACATTATTTTCATTCAGATCGGCTACCCAGACTTTTGATCGTGCATCTTCAGGCAGACGTGCAATTATCTGAGGAGTTGTCTCCCGTTTCCAGACTTTCAAAGTCTGTCCGCCATTGATTGTGACGTGTTTGTTTTCTGGAACTGTTCTGATTACTAATGGATTGTCCTTTGTTCCTGAATTTTCGCGATGAAGCTGAATTGTTTCGCCCAGGTTAATTGTATCACCTACAAGAATAATCTCAATTGGACCTTTTGGAAGATCAGCCTTTTTTAGAATCAGGGGAATTGCTTCAAGTGCCTGTTTTAACGATTTATAAACAGCTTTTCCCGGACTGTTTTTTAAAGTTATTCCAGGTATTGATGACACGAACAGAGTGGCAGCTGGTTTGAGATTCGCAGGAATCTGGGTGTGGTTGTTTAGCGGAATCCCGTTGAGCTTTTTCTCCAGTTCTTCAATAATCAGCTGATGATGAGAGGGAAGAACGGGGAGTGATTTCGCTTTTGTAAGTGTTGCCCTGCAATCGTTAACAAGTTTTGCATTAAACTGTGCCTTGGCAAGCCGCAAATAGATCAGTGATTGCCACTCTTCGGGAATTGTGTCTTTTGCGATAACTAATTTGTACAGTTCAATTGCCCGGGGCAAATTGTTATTTCTCCAGGAACTGTCTGCCTTTTGAATATTTCGTTCAAATAAAGTCCCTTGTGCATTGACATTCTGAATTGTGAATGCAAGGACCATGATGAAAAAGAAAATGGATCGTTTCATAGTTATCAATTAATGAATAAACATAATTTTCCTTTCAATTATATAGTTTCTATTGTTCATTTTATTTACTGGCACGAGAGTACGATTTTTTCTTCAGCCAGTCCCGGGGAAAAGGCTTTTAAGGTGATATTTCCCTTTTTGCCGGAACCCTGAATGATCACCTGGCACATCCCGCTAAATGCTCTGCGCTCGTGACCTTTTGCAGGTTCCAAACTCATCGCGTTTCCGTTTCCGACACCCACAATTTTTCCTTCGCCTTCGATTTCGAAATGAACGAGGTTATCTGCTTCTGGAACCAGCGTGCTATTTTCGTCGGTAATTCTGACTGTGATATACGATAAATCTTTCCCATTTGAATCAATTGTGTTTCTATCGGCCGATAGCTCAATTTTGAATGCATCGCCGGCTGTTTTCACAAGATCAGTCGCTACCAATTTTCCCATTTTGTATCCTTCAGCCCTAAGTATCCCGTTGGCAAATTGAACTTTCCAGCGTAGCGATAATTTTTTAGTGTTTGAAAAGTTTTTGGTTTCTAATGGTTTATCATTTAAGTAGAGCTTCACCTCATCGCAATTGGTGTAGGCAACGACATCGACGATTTGACCTTCCCTCCAGTTCCAGTGGGGAAGGAGATGCACCATCGGTTCCTTTGTCCATTGACTTTTATAAAAATAATAGGCATCCTTGGGAAAACCGCAGAGATCGAAAATGCCGAAATACGAGCTGACAGCCTGTTTTTCGTATGGAGCAGGTTCACCCATGTAATCAAAGCCTGTCCAGATATACATTCCGGAGATGAATGGCCGATCCTTAACTGCCTGCCATGCTTCCTCGCAGGTTGTTCCGCCTCCCGCGTCATCGAAGGCGGAAGTCTGATAATCATTAAAAGTTTTTACCAGGCTGTCAAGGGTAAAATGGTACACTCCGCGGCTATCAAACTGGGATGTTGTTTCGCTGGCAATATATAGCCAGTCGGGGTGGTTTTTCTTAAACTCGTCATAGGCGTCAATGGTGTAATTAAATCCAACGACATCAACGGCTGCTGTCATCCCTTTCCTTTCTGCCTCTCTTGAAAAGTTGAAGGCTGATGTTGTAAAACGGGTTGGGTCATATTTTTTAATGGTGGCAACCAATTCGCGGGCAAGTTCGCCTCCATTTGTACTTCCAGGAAACCACTGTTCCTTAATCTCATTTCCGATGCTCCACAAAATGACCGATGGATGGTTTCTGTCGCGCAACACCATATCGGTAATCTCACGCTCATGCCAATCTCTGAAGTAATTCTGAAACCCAAACGGAGCCGCATCTTTGCCAATATACCAGCAGTCGAATGTTTCATCCATAACCAGGAACCCCATTTTGTCACACATTTCCAGAAGCTCTGGAGCCATCAGGTTGTGACTACACCTGATTCCATTACAGCCCATCGATTTTAATAATTCGAGCTGCCTTTGCAAAGCTCTGTCATTCAGAGCGGAACCTAAACTGCCCAGGTCGTGGTGATTGCAAACCCCCATGATCTTCACGTTTTTCCCATTTAGAAAGAAACCGCTGTCTGCCCTGAAAACAATTGTACGTATTCCGAAATCTGTTTTGTACGTATCTTTTAGCTCTTTGCCCTGGTAAACTGAGGTTACCAACTTGTAAAGATTTGGGTTCTGTAAATCCCAAAGCCTTGGTGAGTTCACCTTTAGAATTGTTTTTAGGACAAATTTGGAATCGGGAGCTGCTTTACTGTTTTGTGTTTGCGAGGCAACTTCCTTTCCTGATTTGTCAATTATCGATGAGATAATTTTGAGATTGGCAGCCTCTTTTGTGTCATTTGATATGGTTGTTACGACATTTACCGTCGCATCATGTGCAGAAACTTTTGGGGTCGTGACCGATGTGCCCCATTGTGCAACATAAACCGGGGACGTTGCGACCAGCCATACATGCCTGTAAATTCCGGCCCCTGTATACCAGCGTGAATCTGGCTGTTTGGAGTTGTCTACCATTACTGCCACCACATTTTCTCCTTTGAGAACAAAAGGGGTCATATCGTACTGGAAAGTGGCATAGCCGTAGGGCCTCGTTCCGAGTGCGTGACCGTTGATGTACACCGTACTGTTTTTGTATGCCCCGTCAATGATAATGAAGTATTTTTTCAGGGCTATTTCAGCGAGTTCAAATTTCTTCCTGTACCAGCCAATACCTCCGGGTAATAATCCCCCCTGATGCCCAGACGGGTTGTCAGGTTTGAATGCTCCTTCGATGCTCCAGTCATGAGGAAGATTTAATTCACGCCATTTATGGTCATCAAAGTTTGATTGTTCGGCGTGGGGAAGATCACCCAAATGAAATTTCCAGTTGGCATCAAAGTTTTCGCGACCGGAGGATTGGGCGAATAGTCTGGAACTTACCAAACATGATAAAAAGAGTAAAGTAAAAAGTGTAGTTTTCATTTTTAATATTTTGGTTATCATGTCTTTTTAAAATTCTTTTTCCGCCATAAAGGCGCCAAGGCACGAAAATTCACTAAGTCTAATTACTTGATAATTCTATTTTTTCATCCGGCAACCCTAAGGAAGAAGCTTTCAGTATGATTTTACCATTTTTATGTGTACTTCGAATAACGACCTGGCACATTCCACTGAAGGCACTCCGCTCGTTCCCCCTGGCCGGTTCGAGACTGATCGGATTGCCATTTCCGACACCTGCGATCTCACCTTCACCCTCAAGATTAAACCGGACAAGATTATCGGCATTCGGAACTAACGTACCGTTGTTGTCCTTGATTTTAACGGTGATATATGATAAATCCAATCCATCGGCAGAAATAACGGAACGATCAGCTATCAGCTCAATCTTTGCAGGATCATCTGCTGTTCTTACAATATCGGTCAGAATAAGTTTTCCGTTCAAATACCCTTCGGCCTTCAGGGTACCCGGAGTAAACGGAACTTTCCAGTCCAGTGACATTTTATGGTCTTCTCCGAGATCAATTGGGTTGTCCCACTGATTGGTCCTGTACCTGATTTTAGTATTTGCAAATGCCTGTTTACCAATTAATTTGTCATTCAGATAAAGTTTAACTTCATCGCAGTTGGTATAGGCAATTACATCAATCTGTTGTCCCTCTTTCCAGTTCCAATGTGGAAGTAGGTGAAGGACCGGCTCATCGGTCCACTGACTTTTATAAAAGTAGAAGGCATCCTTGGGAAATCCGCAAAGGTCTACAATTCCATAACTTGAAGAAATTGATGGGTAAGGATAAGCCGGTTCCCCGAAATAGTCGAATCCAGTCCATACGAAAAGTCCGGCTACATAAGGTGTTTCCTTTACTGCCCTCCAGGTTGTTTGTGTAATCATTGTTGCCGGACGGTCATAATAGGTACCGCGGTTGTCAAATGAAGAGCAGTGCATGTCGGGAGTGGGTTTTATTGCCGAATCTGCCGGGAAATGGTAAATCCCTCTGTCACTCAGAGAGGAGGTGGTTTCGCTGGCGATAAAATAGCCGTTCGGATGTTTGATTTTCTCTTCAGGATACCTTTCAACGGTATAGTTAATGCCGATAACATCCACCTTATCCGACATAAATGTGGTGTCTGCACGCCAAACTCCGGCAAATGCGGAGGTGGTAAAACGGCTTTTATCGTATCTCTTTATAATGCCATCCAGCTCTTTGGCGATAGCCGCACCACCATATCTTGTATGGTTTTTCTCGGGTATTTCATTGCCGATACTCCAAAGAAATACTGATGCGTGGTTCCTGTCACGCAGCACCATATCGGACAAATCCCGTTCGTGCCAATCTTTAAAGTAGATGTGATAATCATATTTCATTTTCTCGAGATACCAGACATCGAAAGCTTCGTCCATCACAACAAAACCCATTTTATCGCATAAATCGAGCAGATCGGGTGAGGGAGGATTGTGGCTGGTACGTATTCCGTTACAACCCATTCTCTTTAGGATTTCGAGCTGGCGTGTTAATGCCCTGGTATTTAATGCAGTACCAAGGCATCCCAAATCATGGTGCATACAAACACCTTTTACTTTAACACACTTATTATTCAGAAAGAAACCACTGTCTGACCGAAATTCAATCGAGCGTATGCCAAAGTTGGTGAAATAGGTGTCTTTAAGTTCTTTCCCTTCATAAACTTCACTGGTTAAGCTGTACAAATCGGGCTGCTCAATACTCCAGAGATGTGGCGTATTAACCTTGAGATTTGTAATGATCTTAAGGTTACCCAATGGTTCAATTTTAGATGTTTGGACCTTGCTTGCAATCTTCTTTCCGTTTTTATCGATTATTGACGATACAATCCTGACGATTGTCTTCTCATTTTTCTCGTTGGTGATGCTGGTCTCTGCATTTACCAGTGCCTCTTTCACTGAAACTTTTGGTGTTGTGATGTAAGTTCCCCACTGAGATACATGAACAGGTGATGTGGTAGTAAGCCAGACATGCCTGTATATCCCCGATCCTGAGTACCACCGTGAGTTTGGCTGCAACGAATTATCAACCTTTACTGCGATCACATTTTCACCTTGAAGGATAAATGGAGTCAAATCGTACTGAAATGTTGAATATCCAAACGGACGATTTCCGAGCCGGTGGCCGTTGATCCAGACGGTACTGTTCATGTATACTCCGTCAAAAACTATAAATCTGTGTTTTAATAGTGTTTCATTTACGTTGAAACTCTTTCTGTACCATCCGATACCACCCGGAAGCGAGGCACCGGAATTTGTTGCCGGATTATCGGGTTTGAAACTTCCTTCTATACTCCAGTCATGCGGAAGATCAAGAATACGCCACTCTTTATCTGGATAGTTCGTTTTCTCTGCGTCAGGAACATCGCCTAAATGGAATTTCCATCTGCTATCGAAATTAACTCTTCCCAAAGATTGGGCTGCAAGTGGACAGGACACAATAAAAATCAGAATATTCAGCAGGATTATTTTGTAACTCATTCTTTAGTAAATTCTTATGATAAATTTTTAATTGTTTGTATCACGTATCGATTTATGAATATTTCTTTGGGTTTTAAAGTACCTGGTGATTTTGTGGATATTATCCAGCCAAACTTCATTGGAAGGGTCATCTGCATATTTGCATAATGCTTCAAGGGTAGTCAGAAGTGTAGTTTGATCTCCCCCGTCATTCACTTCATGACCGGCCAGAATAAGCCATTTCCCCTTCGTCTTTGCCTTATCAATCAATAACTTAAGATCTTCAAAAGATTTTCCATCCATTTCCATACCATTTAAAACCTGATTCATGCTGCCCGGGATCGACTTTGTACCCCTGACTAAAAACAATATGAGGAACTGCTGTCCAAAACGCAAACGTAAGGGTGACTATTTTTCTGATCATCACTATTCTGAGATGCAAGGGATTTGGAATATTATTGTTTTTCATCGGTGTTCCACTTTAGGGTGGTGATTGAATGGGCCTTAAATTTTACTGCGACCATTCTCTTTTTCCATGAAATGTTACATTCCTCCTTATTCCCATTGTTGATAATATTGAGTATCACTGTGCCATCCGGGTTTTTAAATCCTACGAAATTTAATTTGTCAGTACCTCCCGAAGTATTAATGCGGTGTGCTCCAGGTCTGATAAATTTGCTGAAGTGGGTAAGATAATAATATAACCCGGTATAAGTCACCTTTTTAGTGTTCCTGTTTACCATTACAACCGAATGCTGGAAGTTGTCTTCCGGATCTCCCCGGTCAACAGCAACCAGCCATGGTCCGCCATTCTGATCAAGAATCATGTTCCAGTAGATCCAGCCTGAAACCCAGTTCTTCATGTCATTGACAATCATATTGCCCCAAAGCTCACCATCTTCAAAGTGAGTTACCGGCCATTTGCGTTCAAACGGATAAATTTTCGGACAGAGCGATTTCCCGGCATAGCAGACTTCGGTCATCCAAATGGGAATCTCAGGGACCAGATTGTGTAACCTGGTGGTTGAAGAAAATTTAGAATCGTCAAAATCGTAACCATGAACGGTGAATGTGCTGATTTGTTTTTTGACCATAGTATCGGCAACAACAGAGGGGAATTTTCTAAGCCCTTCTTCCCTTGTGCATGTTTCGCCCAGCTGAATCTTAGTTGTCAACCCGTCAGACTTCAAGCGAGAAGCAAGATGGTTTTTAATTATCACTCCCATATCCTTATAAAGCACGTTGGAGTAGTGCGGATTGTCTGCCTCGTTGAACAGGTTGAGGTAATTAACATTTATCCCCTGTTGAGCATAAGCCTGAATATATTTGGAGTAGTATTTTGATAAGGCCCCATAATATTCGGGTCTGATATGTTTCTGGTCTTTTCCCAATCCAAAATACATCCAGTCTGAGACGAAATCAGCACAGGTTTCAATTTCAAATTTGCCGTATTTCATCGCCCCTTTGATATATGTGACAAGGCCATCAGGCGCCAGGTCCCGTGCAATAGAGAAATGGTTCATTGCGGTGTCGCCCGGAGTTTCGTTGTAGGTATACCAGGGGCCTGCTGAAGCGAAATCACAGGCACCCATTGGGGATTTCATCAGTGTAAAACCTGCACCGGAAACGGGAGAAAACAGCGATTCAAGCAACTTCTCTCTGGCCTCAGCAGACAGTGCATTCAGACAGATCATTCCTGCCTCATTAAATGTTGCTCCAAAGCCATCTATCCGCTGAAAAATGGTATCCTCATTAATTATTATCTCAGGAATCGGAGAAACAGCAGAGTTTGTGAAATGGAGGTCTGGTTGCCGGTTTAGCCTGTCACCATCCTGCGAAGAGGCGTATACTGTGACTGGATCTCCCTTTTCAGTACACTGATTATTAGCAATTAGTGCAATAAGTATAAAAGTAAATTTTGTTATAATGATTATTTTTCTCTTAAATTTCCTATACATGATTCTTAGATTTTAATAGTTCGGCTCAATTTTCCCACATTTTGAAATAATGAAATAGGCAGAAAAGAGAAATCACATCAAAAGCCTTCACAATTCCATTTATTTTTTTTCCAGTTTAAGAATTCGTATGGCATTATCATGAAGAATCATCTGTGCAATTTTTATCGCTTCACTTTCGTTGAAATAGCCATCTCTCACCTTTTCCGTTAATACTTTTGTAACAACCTGTTTAGCAAATAAAAGATGACCATAAATATTTTCCACATTGCGGAAGTCGCCGCCGAAAGCCATGATTTTATTCGCAGGAACAGTCTCGAGCCATTCGTGCAGATACCTTTCGCTGTAAGAGGGCGAAATGATATAAAGCCAGCACATATCGATACTGACATTCCTAAAATTTTTGGCCAGCGAAGCGAGCTCACCTCCGAAGGGATACCCTCCGTGAAAAAGGATAAATTGCACATCCCTGTATTTAAGAAATAGGTTTGCAAGGTGTGTCGGATTCGAGTTGTTGATATAGTTCCCGTCACCTGCCTGAAGTCCTGTGTGAATTTGAACAGGTATGTGATTGGCACGGGCAAGATCCAGAATCCGGTGTACCATATAATCCTGAAGGGGTCTGATCTCATTCCCGTTATACTTCAGAACGGTTCCGGCAGGTAAATTCAATATTTTACTAAAGACCTCCTCTGCCTTATCTTTGGGCACATCGTCAAAAAAAAGATCTCTTTCGTAGGCAACGCCAATTTTAATTGCGACATTATCATGATCCATCGCTTTATGAAAGGAAACCTCCAACGCGGTAACAAAATCATCAAGGTTACGAACCGGTGTATCTTGTGCCTTGGCGATTGCTTCGATTTTTTGTGCGGAGACGGCAAAAATAAACTCTCCAAACCGTTTAACATATCTGAACATTGCGGGATCTCCGACATTGTGTGTATCACCATCAACAACAATGTAATCGATCCGGCTTTTTTCGACAAGCACCTTGTTATACCAATCTGTGTTGTATGACTTATTAATTTTAGCGGACAAATCCTCCACTGTTGTCTCATTTAAATCCTTGACATCGAAAAGTTTGTCTGCAGTCAGTAAGGCAGCGCGGCTATAAGCTGTGTTGGAAGTTGCTTCCCAATATGGTTTTAAGATGTTCCATTTTTCCATAACCGTCAGTGAATCGGTCAGTAATTTGCCGAACACCTGCTTGGGCATTCCGGCCGATCGGATGTCATCATAGGTATAATGTTGCAAAAGTAACATAAAATCGAGCTTTCCGGGTTTCATCCATCCCGATTGCGTCTCCAGATGTTCGTGAGTATCAACAACTTTCATCGTTGAGATGAAATCGGAGATCCGCTTTTCGTAACCAGGCTGAGGAAGGGGTTTAATTTGGACCTGCGCATGAAGCCCAATCGTAAAGGCAAAGGAAAAGAAAAACAGGTATGTTGTTTTCATATTACTGATTTTTTTAAGATAACGACAAAGGACACATTAGGACACATTAGAATTCTGTAAATAAAGGTCTACAAAATTTAATCATATTCCTCATATTTTTTTCAATTTTCTAGTGTGGTCTATTGTGCCTGTTGTGGTTCAAATTAGTGTAGCTTATAAACTGTACTTCTGATCTCTGAAAGTGTTCCTATAATCACATAATAGTCATATTCATAAACACAATTTTTGGTAAGCATTGCCTGTTTTACAGGTGCAATATACGATGTTGAACCATCGGTTGCCTCTCCGTTTGACGATCCGGCCATACCTGCCAGGAATTTGTCGCACAATGGGTTGTAGATACCCATACCCCAGAGATTGTTATCCACAAACGCCATCCAATGTTCGGTTACAGCCGGATAAATTCCCCAGAATCCACTGGAGAGGTTAACAACAGACGGGTTGTCTAATTTAGCATTTGTAAAAGGAGCAGTTCCAAGATATGTGTAGAGGTTTTTCAATCCGGAGATCGGATAAACAGCGGGTAATTCCTGATCGTTAAATATAGAGTCGCCATAAATCTGGTCGGTGCGGTGACAGGTCAGCTTGTTATGGACTTTCAATACGGATCCCTGAAGCGTGGTCCACTGTTCCATCTCTGCCTCTGCCGGACGGTTGTTCATATCCCACTGCATCGGAATACATTTTACATAAAGTTCGAAGCCCGTTTTTTTAAACTCGAGTATCTGAGCGCGGTTGCGGTTATAATCCCCAACCTGGATTGGGTTCCAGCTCCATGGTGACCATGCCGGCGATTGCCCCTCGGACTGTCTGTTCACGCTCTTTCCCGCATAATACGATTGCTGGATGTATCGTCCTTCATCCGCAATATTGACAACACTGCGCATTGAACCTGCTTTGGAGAGGTAAGCGATCGCACCACCACGGGTTAAATCAAGTTTAAGTGTAAGTATTCCATTTGAAATTGTTGAACCTGTGTCTTTACTGGCAATAACAGGGTCAGATGTAACCGTCTGTGTAACAGAGACCTGGCTTTTTGCGCAATTAGTCAGAATGAGTGCAATTAGAGCTAAGCTGACAATTTCTTTCATCTGAATTGAAGTTTTGATATTTGTTCGCGGCACCTTTTGTTAGATTCAACTGCAAGATAGCAACTATAATTTTAGATACTGATCAATCCGTTAAATAATAGTGTTTATCTTTACCTAAAATACAACATCTGTATATCAAAACCATTGGCCATGATAGAAAATAGTATAATAGAAAATATCGAAAATCCGGAGAAACTCGAGAAGCTATATCAAGCTGATAAAATAGAGTTTAGACGTGCTTTTTTCACTGTTTATGCAGAAATTTCAACATTGAAAATTGCTGATTTCTGGAAAGCAAGACTCGATTTTAATCAACCATCCGAAAACAAATTTCTGTTTGACAGAACAGAAATTATTTTCGTTGTTATTGCCTGCATTTTTACAGGTCTGCTGATAAAGATCCCGCAAATATTTGATATCAACGCGAAAGAGTATTTGTTTTATCAAAAGAACGCCGCACTGATTGTTTTTCTGGGATTATCTACTTAT
>CAIOOC010000347.1 GCA_903859795.1 uncultured Bacteroidia bacterium | reverse complement strand
ACTCTCGACAGGGGGAATAGAAAAATGGGTATCTACATCAGGTGTATGGTCCAAAGTATATACTTTAGGAAAAGGAGGATCTTATATAACAGGCTATAGAAGTTTAGCTGTTGACTGGAGTGGCAAGCACTTCTTTAGGGTTTCCCCGAACCGGGACCGTACCTCAAAATCGTGAGACAACGATTGAGGAACGGTTCCGGTTTTTTGTGCAGTCATGCCTGCATTATTTGTTTTTCAGGCCGGGGTTGGGAACCAGGTAAGGGATTTGCCTGTCAAAAAATCCGGATTAAGTTTTTCATTTTTAAGGCACAGTAAGCAATGCTTGCAGAAAAGGGATTATCCCGGGGCAACTCAAATAGAAAAATAAACGACTATTGAAATATTAAGGCTATTTGTGTTTCGAATTAATAGTCATTCTAAATTATAGGTTACAAATCAAAAGTTTTTCAATCTGTTATGATTAAAGATTATTTAGTTGTAAACTCGCAGAGTCAAAAGCCAAACTAACGAAAGATTCCTGTAACGATCATGTGATCAGATTTAAAACAAGTATAATTTCTTTTTACGAATTACGAACAATCAAGAACGACTATGGAGAATTTTGAACAATTAAAAACTGTAAAATTTTACAGTGGAGATGTTACCCCATTGGAAATGCACAAGGTGCGTGTGGTCCAGAAGCTTAACCTTTTACCTATCGAAGATCGCAAAGAGTCGATCTACGGAGCAGGATTTAATACTTTCCTGCTTCAGAACAAAGATGTTTACCTGGATATGCTAACCGATTCAGGAACAAATGCAATGAGCGATAATCAGGTGGCAGCCATGAGTGTTGCGGATGATTCGTACGCGGGTTCATCAAGTTATACCAAACTTGAAAAGGCAATCCTGGAGGTTTTCAATCAGAAATATTACCTCCCTGTGCATCAGGGCCGTGCTGCTGAGCATATCATCTCGAAAACATTTGTTTCTCCGGGAAAGGTTATTCCGATGAATTACCATTTTACAACCACCAAGGCTCATATTGAGATGATGGGTGGTATTGTTGAGGAAATATATACAGACGAAGCGCTAAAGATCAAAAGTGATTTTCCTTTTAAAGGGAACATGGATATCGGTAAACTGAACAAGATAATCGGTAAATGGGGGGCAGAAAACATCGCCTATATCCGGTTTGAAGCGGGAACCAACCTCATCGGAGGTCAGCCCTTTTCAATGGCCAATCTGCGTGAAGTTTCGGCAATTGCAAAAGCCCATAAGATTCTTGTACTTATGGACACAAGTTTGATTAACGAGAATCTCTATTTTATAAAAATAAAAGAAGAAGGGTACGCCAATAAACCGATTAAAGACATTCTGCATGAGATGATGAGCTATACCGACTTTTCATACTTTTCAGGACGTAAGGTAAGTTGTACACGTGGCGGTGGTATTTGCACCAATAACCACGATATTTATATGAAAATGCGTGATTGGGTGCCACTTTACGAAGGATTCCTTACCTATGGCGGTATGAGTGTACGGGAGATTGAGGCAATGGCCGTAGGTCTGGTCGAGACCCTTGATTTCGACGTTATCAGCCATTCACCAACATTCATTAAATATCTGGTTGATTCACTTGACGCTAAAGGTATTCCTGTAATTACTCCGGCCGGAGGATTAGGATGTCATCTCGATGCAAAAGCATTCATATCTCATGTGCCTCAAAATCAGTATCCTGCAGGAGCTCTGGCCGCTGCTTTATATGTTGCTTCCGGCATTCGTGGGATGGAACGCGGAACTATTTCGAGCGTGCGTGATGCAAATGGGGACGATATTCTTGCAGACGTTGAATTACTCCGGCTTGCATTCCCACGCAGAGTATTTACTTTATCTCAGATCAAATACGCCGAAGACCGTATCCAATGGCTTTACGACAATCGGAACTTAATCGGTGGCCTCGAATGGATCGAAGAACCTCCCGTGCTCCGTTTCTTTGTCGGTAAACTAAAACCTATCGGTGATTGGGTTGACAAGCTCGTTGCAAAATTCCGCGAGGACTTTGGAGAAAGCCTTTAATAATTAGTCAATTAGATAATTCGGCAATTCGACAATATAACAATCTGACAATAATAAATTGTCGAATTGTTACATTGTCGAATTGTCGAATTTACTTTTAATATTTTTACTAAAAACAGCAGATGCTTATTCAAATCCGAAAAGGTGTAAAATCAGACAGAGATGCGATTGCCCGGTTTCAGATAGCCATGGCCTGGGAAACGGAAAACTATAAACTTGATCCAGAAACCGTTCAAAAAGGTGTAGCTGCAGTATTAAACAATGAAAGTCATGGCGTTTACTATGTGGCAATAATTGATAATGAAGCAGTTGGCTCACTTTTAACAACCTTCGAATGGAGTGACTGGCGCAACGGAACAGTACTTTGGATTCAATCGGTATACGTCGATTTATCGTT
>CAIOOC010000346.1 GCA_903859795.1 uncultured Bacteroidia bacterium | reverse complement strand
TCGGTGCAACCATCCTTGAAGCGGCTGCTGAGCTGGGCATTAAAATACCGACGCTCTGCTGGCTGAAGAAGGTTTCTACTACCGGTGCCTGTCGTATTTGCGTAGTGAAGGTGGAGGGTGTCGAGCGATTCATGACCGCCTGCAATACTCCGGTCAAAGACGGCCGAGTACATCAGACCATTGGCCGGGGTATCAAAAATAATCTCCACCGCGCCATCTGCAGGGCGTTCACCCTTTATATCGAGACTGAATAAATTTTCATTGATTTTCTTAATGGTGCTTACCGACTTCTCAGCCCTGACAGCAAATGGGACAGGAAGTACACCCACCGTCACAGAACCGGCTGCAGGGGTTACGACAGGCTCAACTTTTCCGGTTTTGGTATTGACAAGATAACTCCTGTCATCCATCGGTAAAAGCACTTTTAGTGATTTCATCACCTCACTGATAACCAACTCAGTATTGGCTACCTCATTATCTGTATACTGAACCTCAACCAATAAAGGGGACCATCCACTTGAATCGGAGACTTCAGAAAGGAGCAGATGTTTCCAGGCTTCGAGGATAAGCTTTCTTAGATTAGTCACATCCAGCCCTTTGGATTCAGCATAATTGATCAGCCGTTCAGCCATCAGAACTGCTCCCCTGACCTTGTATGACAACGCCCGGGTAATCCCGTCCTTTTCGATTCCGGTTCGTTGTCTTCCCATCCACATAAAGGGGCCGCATACCGACATATTCCAGGTTCCCTCAGGTACAAAAGGATAATCGGGAACTTTATACCCTTTTAATGTTTTGATTTTATTGGCCAGTTCGGTCATCGTCACGAACTTATAACCCTCCTTTTGAAGTCTTTTGTAATTGTCAATATTCTTTTTTTCCTGCTCGGGAACGATATTGAAATCGCTGTTATAATCGAGTGTATTGAAGACTTCACCATCATCAAGAAACGCAAAATCCCAGGAAAGACCCGGCAATTTATTTTGTCCGGCCCCGATCAGTCCAAGGATATGATCATTCCCATAGGTCACATTCACCAACGGAAGAGTTGCTCCCCTGTAATGGCCGTGAGGATCGGAACTAGTTACCACAAGGTCGTACTTATCTTTTAGGACAGAGGCATAGGCAGGGGTCCATTGAATTTCCTGACCATAGAAGACCCGTGACCGCTTCATCCCATGATCAGCAAGGATCTTATCAGAGATTTCAATTGATTTCTTCAGATCAAGCGCGGGATAGGCGATAAAGAACTGATCGGAGTAATGGGCAATTACAAGTTCAATCTGTCCCTTATTCACAAGCTTTTTTAAAAGCGCCAGTACTTCGGGATGATCATCGGCAAGTGTTTCGATCGCATATCCCTGAATTTCGATATCTGATTTATACTGAGGATTTTTCTCGAAAAACTTCAGCACCGGGTAAACTGAATTTTTGATAATCTTGCTTTCAATCTTGTAATCTCCTGCAACATATTGAAGATTGAAATGAAACATGCCGATTGCATATTTTTCCTGCGAATTTGCCAAAATGCCAGACAGCAATAAAATAATAATTAGTATCGATTTCTTCATCAGTATAGATTTATATTAATCTCGTAAATCATTCTGCAAACTTAACCAATAGTCGAATTGGCTAATTGTCTAATTAATTAATCACTTTTTCATTTCTTTGCAGGAGCTGAAATCACTCCCAGATATCTTCCCATCCAATATGGCAAAAGCCAGGTATCGCCTGCACTCACAAGCGATGTTCCATCTCCTTTTGAATCAAGCGTAAAGAACTGTCCGTTGTGCCTGTAGATAGGAATTTCACCTAGAGGGAGCCGCTCTCTGGTTGTTTGTCCCCTGAAATTGGCAGGTAGCCGTTCGATATCGCTCCTGTGTGAATTATGCATTGCCCAGTTCCTCATATCCATCGGGTAATCTTTCAGAAAATCAATTGAAGGATCCAGGTCAAATTCCGTTGCTCCAGTCATCGCGTAGGTGAAGTTCCATAACGCATTTTTCTCAGGACGTTCAATCTCCCAGTGATCTTTTATGGCTGCACCGAATTTTGCTTTTAAATCGCCCGAAAATGAATAGGGATATAGTCCCCAGTAAGCTAAAAAATACATTTCATCATCCGAATGGTTCCACTCCTGGGAAAGGACCTTGCTTAGTTCATCAGTTTGATCAGGTCCGATTTGCGAAAATGGTCGCATCAGATTCTCCAGATAGCCAAATTTTGTCATCAACTCATTCGCCTTGTTTTTGTAGATATCCTTCCCCGTAAAGTGAAAGGCTGTTTGCAGGAAGGCAATGATATTTGAAGAGGTAATTTTCCGGTCACCGACATTTACGGGAAATTTATTTACATAGTCGGGATTCCATTTTCCCCACATCGTCGGTTCACCATCAACATCAATGATGTAAAGGTTATTTTTAACGATATAGCCCATCAGGTTGTCAAGACATTTAAGTGCTCTTGCCTTCCATTGTGCATCGTCCGAAAGTTCCAGAATCATTGTAAGGGCAAAAATCTGTCCGACTGTCTGATCGCTGCTGGCCGTTGAACGCCATGACCAGTTAGGATGATCGGCTGCCGGAAGCCAAAGACTTGCGGGACTGTCGGTTAAGAGTTCCTGTCTTTTCCAGTCTGCACCCTTGGCATTTTCAATCTTATAATCGCGTTCAAAGCTTCTGGCAAATAACCCTGGAATTTTAGTCACAGTATGAAGCCTTTCCATTGCTTCAAAGGCTTCGTAAGCATTTTCTTTTGCGTCTTCTGAACCAGTTACCTTAAACCTGAAAAGTTCAGCAACCAGATACATTCCGGTCCAGAGGTTGTCGCTGGGCTGATTACCTGTCCGGGCTGTGGAATACCCATTTGGTATGCCTACGGCGCTGCAATTAAAACCATAGCGGATATTCTTTTCGCGCACCTGTTTTTGATAAAAAAGAGCTTTCTCTTCAAGAGTCATTGTTCTGAAAAAGAGTTGTCCAAGACCTCCGTCGGTCAGCACAAGTACACTTTTTTCAGGACCGGCTTCAAGTGCAACAACGCGATTCCCGGGTAACCATCGTTCACCAGCATAATAATTATATTTTCCCTTGCCATTTAAATAAAAAGCCCCCCAGGCTGAACCAAACCAAAGATGGCCGTTGATTTCCTTAATATCTGTAATTTCTGCACACGGGACATTGGAAATTAATTTCTTATCATATAACCAAAGATAGCCGGAAGAGGTACCAATAACAATCTCATTCCCTTTTGTAATCGCAGTGGCACAGGTTATTCCTGTACCCGCATAACAAACTTTGATTTGAGATTGTCCGGGTGAATATTCCACTACAAGGCTCGGTGTCACCAGAAGAAAACATTTTTTTGATTCCTCATATCGGATCTGGAGAACCCCTTTTAAAATGCCTGACCATAGTTTTTTCCCTGACTGATCGAGATAGACGAGGTGTTCTCCGTCCGAAACCAGAAAATGGAAATCTTCACCACCAGCGAATAGAGTTGCATTTGGCATTCCATGATCGATCTGTATTTTTCCTGCCCATGCATTACTGAAAAGCTGTTTATTGTCAAGGTAAACAGTTTGATTCAGGTAAGTTCCGATGGTCCTGATCTTTTTAGGGTAAAGTGGGGGAAACGAAATATCCCGGATCAGTTTACCTGCATAAAAAAGGGAGCCATTATCCGGAACTACAACCCCGCTATCCGACAAAACACGGATTTGTGCGTCACGATTGGCAGAGATTGCTGAAAGATTCGATAACTTATGTGAAGGAGAGAAGTAATATTTCGTACTAATATCCTGTAAATAAGGGACATCCTGGTATACAGGCTGCCCTTTTGCATTTGTGAGTTCAGTGGAAGAAGTTGAGTTATTTGTGTTACACCCTGCAATAGAAAGTAATAGTATGACTAAATACAGGCAGGAAATTGAAATGTCTCTCATTGTTTGTGATAATTATCTGGTCGAAACAAAGAAACATCAAATGGCAGGGGAAAACTTCCAATTATTTATTTAAATCAGATGGTATATTAACCAATAAGTTAATATGACGATTCCGTAATTGGACAATTTGTTAATATTTAATCTGAGATTAAGAAGTAAAAGGGATCACAGATTCTATCTGCATGGTTTTTTGTTCCGCAGGAACCTTTCATAATTTAACCTGGGATTTCAATTTAAGTAACTACGAAGGATTGACGAAGAAATATACTGATCCTGTTGAGCTGCAACGCCATCTGAATTCTGCCCTTTTACAAAGCTGTCATTAGTAAACAAGCGCAGTGGAATTGCTAATCTCTGTTAAATGAGAGCCTGACTTTGAAATGGACTCTCCTACAAAAGTATCTGCCATAGTCAGGCTCTCATTAATCAATACGGACCCTATCTACTTTTTTTCATCCAGACTCCTATAAAACAAATCCTTAGCTTCAACTCTCATACCCGGATTATGTCCCTGGATGGCAAAATGACCTGTCTTGTATTCGCTGTCATCATAGGTCATCACTAATTTGTCGTTAATCCAGAACTGAATGTGAGGACCTATAGCCTTGATGTGATAGGTAAACCACTCACCGTCTTTGGTCAGCAATTCAGTTGCTTTTCCCGTAGGTTTTCCTGGCTTCCATAACCATCCTGTATAGGCATCCTGGCTATTACAGATCTGAGCTTCGTAACCGCGGGGAAATCCATCGGGTTTATCTTCGGGCGGGTTGGCGCGGAAATAGAAACCGCTGTTCGGTTTCGTTCCAATATCGGTTACCCTGAAAGTTCCCTTTGCTTCAAAATCGGTGCAAACGGCATCGGTATAGATATGCCCCATTCCGCCTTCGCCGACCAATATTCCATCTTTGACTGCCCAGGTGGCTTTGCCTCGTACAAACCAGCCGGAGAGGTCTTTCCCATTAAACAATGATATCCATTTTGGTTTAGCCTCAACCAGTGCGGAGAAACCAATCATCAGAGAGATGAATAATAATACAGAAGATTTTTTCATGTTTTAAAAATTAGATGTTTGTTATTTAGCCTGATAATTTCTTATCTATTCATCTGAAAATCAGCTCAGCCAGATATACAGAAATAAGGTAATTGATGCCAGAATCCCCCAGTGTAACCTCCAGTCGGTAATCCCTTCAAATTTTGGAACTCCTTTTGAATAATTAATTGTTGTCTTTGCCAGTTTTTCGGGTGCCGTTTTTTCTGTAAATGCAGAGACAGCAAATAAAACTCCGGTAATAAATATCTCGGCCCATAGTCCGCGGTAACCAAAGTTCAGTGTCAGTTTATGATGCAGGAGTGGAAATAAATCTTTCCCGGCCGACGGTCCAAGTATTTGATCAATTACGAAGATTGTAGCCAGAATAACGCCAACCACGACAGACACAGCAGCACCTTTTAATGTAACTTTTTTACTGACAATTCCGAAGAAGATTGCCGGGAAAACAGGTATGACCAGATATGCGGAGATAGTTTGCAAATATTTATACAGTCCCTCTTCATTTTTATAGACCAGCCATGCGGCTCCCATGCCTAAAAAAGCCACAATCATAATGACAAAACGGCCAAATCTCACCTGTTTTTTTTCGGGAACATTTGGACGAAACTCAAGTAAGAAGTCGCGAACCACGAGTGTGGAAACTGAATTCAGTACGGCAATCGTTGAAGATACAAGAGCTGCCATAAGCGAGGCTAATAGCAGTCCTCTCAATCCTGTAGGAAGAAGTTTATTGAGCAGAAGGACAAACGTTTGCTTAGTCGCCTCCCCTTGTAATTCACCCGGGAAAAGTGCATAGGCGATTACTCCTGGCAGTGCAAAAATAAATATGGGTGAAAGTTTCAACAGGACTGCAAACATTGCTCCCCACCTGGCATGGTGTATATCCTGGGCTGCCAATCCACGCTGAACGTTTACCTGGTCAATGCCCCAATAAAAAATGCCGGCATAAAAAGCTGTTGCCAAAATCCCCCAGAACGGATAGACCGGATCGTCATAAGGCTTCGCAATCGAAACCATATCGGGTACTTTAGTCATAAGGCCGTGCCATCCGCCAACTTTGTCCAGTCCGATAAAAAGCATGATTGAAGTTCCTCCAAGCATAATAACCACCTGGATAACATCAGTATAGGCCACCGCAGTAAATCCGCCCAGCATAGTAAAGATTGCGACCGCCATACCAACAATCAAGACTGTTGTCATTACATTCCACCCAAGGATGCTGTTCAAAACAAGAGCACCTGCAAAAAGGGTGAATGCAAGTTTTGTCATGATACTAATCACAAGCATCAACCCGGAAAACAGGGTTCGGGCACGCCTGTTATACCTTAACTCGAGAAATTCCGGGATCGTATAAATCTTGTTTTTGATGTAATATGGGTACAAAACCGCACAGGCAAACCCAAGTGTAATTGCACATGTTAATTCAACAGATCCTGCTGAAAGACCATACCGATAGGAGTCGCCTGACAAACCCACAAGGTGCTCTGCTCCGATGTTTGTAGCAAACATTGAAGCGCCAACAATTGGCCATTTCATAGACCTTCCCCCAAGGAAGAAATTGGAGCTGTTTTGTCCAGCCTTTTTAAGATAGGCCATGTAAAGGCCGAAGGAGAGGCTTCCCCCCACGACCAGGCCAAGAACAATCCAGTCAAGAATAGTTAGTGATAAATTCATTGTTAGTCAGTTAAAATAAAATCATTATTGGTCCTAAAATTACGAAATTCAACCCCTTCATGGTTGTGAAAATATCTTTTTTTTGCAAACAGTGGGTTGACACCCAGGGTTATTAAAATTTCACCCTTTCAGGGTTCAAAAATAGAAATGCAAGAATAAGAATTAATGTCTTTTGACGCCAATTAATTTAGTTTATTCGCAATCTTATCCAACCGGATGATACTCTGAATCATTGCACGGACAGTATGGTAGTTGATCTTCCATGAATGGCCCATATGTGTCCAGATTGGTTCACCCTTACGCGAAAGTAAAGGATACCACTCTCCCACACCTTTATTCACAAATTTGTCCAGTACAAACCGGTGAACATTTTTGTATGCATCCCAATATTTTTCATCTTCAAACAAAAGTACACCATCGAGCAGCCCGATCAAAGCTTCGGCTTGTTGCCAGAACTCCTTTTCCTTATCATAGACGCCGCCTGAGTGAGGGCCCTCAACAAAGACTCCACCAAATTCCCAGTCAATTCCATTATCAACAGTATGATCAAAGAGAATCCGGAACAATTCGGAATAGGATCCAGGATCGGTTTTCAGAATTTTAATTGCATGAATTAACAAATGGGCAAACTCAGCGTTATGACCGTAGCAGGAGTTATCGGATGCATTTCCTTTATGTCCCTCTTCTGAAAAACGATCCCATCCCCAGATAATATCAAATTTGATTTGAGGCGCAACAGACCAGTCCTTGAAGAACTGAGGGATTCCGGTTTTGTAAACCGGATGAATTATTCTGTTGATCAACAGATCGATATCTTCAAGCAATTTGCGGCGATGAACATCTTTGCCAGTGCATTCGTAAAGAGTTGTATATGCTTCCATAAGGTGCATGTGAACGTCAAGCGTTTTCCTGTCGCCGCCCTGACTGCCAGGACCGCAAAGGGTCCAGTCACGGCGGAACATCTCCCAGTAACCACCATACATCGTATCGACGCAATATTTCTGCAACAGGTCAAATACCTTTTCAGCATACTCAATACCCCGCTGGTCACCAGTGGCGAGTGTATATTCACTCAGCGAATAAATTGCAAAACTATGTCCATAAATAATTTTTTGGTCAATTTTAACATTGCCCTTCCTGTCCATCATCCAGAAAAAGCCACCATATTCCTTATCCCACATTTTATCAATCAGGAAATCGGCACCATGCTTTGCCAATGCGGCGTATGCACCTCCACCATAACCTGCGCGATGTGCTGAGGAGATTGTAAAAAGGCAACGGGTCTGGGCAATCAGAGACTTTTCATCTTCACCTGAGTCTTTTCCCTCTTTGTCAAAATGGGTCAGGTAACCGCCATTGACTTCGTCTTTCATCCGCGTGGTCCAAAATGGGAGAAGCTCGTTAATCAGGTGATTTTCGGCCTCATGCTTTAGTTCGAGAATTTCGTTTTTGTTCATTATTTAAGTCTTTAAAGTTATATCTTGCCGTTTTGTGAGTAAAAGTCGAAGGAGTTTGGTATAAAAATCTTTTCGCCACCAAGGCTCCAAAACACTAAATTACACCAAAATTATAAATCTAATGATATTTGGTGGAACTTGGAGTTTTGGTGTTTTGGTGGCATTTTTTTAAATTATTCCGACAATTTCTGATAGATAGCCAATAAAAAATCGCGGTTATCGGCAGTGAGGTAATGCATCTCTCCGCCCATCCGGTTGAAGGTCTTACAGTACCGAAGGTAATAAGCCGGATTATCCATCGGCGGTTCTCCATCTTTATTCCAGTCCCAGTCGGAAACTGCAAGGTCGACAATAAGCATAAAATGGTTGTCGATATGACCTCCTTGCTGCATAATCAGATTCTGAGACATTGACAATGCCTTTTCAAAGATCATCGGAGACATTACTGCAGAGCCGATAGACATGTAAACACCATAATCAAGATTACTTACACTTTTTGCAAAGCTAAGAAAATCATTCTGGGCAACACGGCCAATAGCAGCTCCATGATTCATTGGATGGTTATAGATGATATCATGACCGAACATGGGATGTCCCGTAAAAGGGATCCCTAATTCATATGCCCGTGCCTGTACTGAATATCTCTTAAACGGGTGGGGAATACTCATGAATCCGGGTTTGAGATTAAACTTCTGAATTACCCCGGCAAGATCGGCAGCGGCAGCAGCGAGATCCGGATTCGTTTTAATTTCCCCGATGACCTCATCCTGCAACGATGATATTTCCGGAATTTGTAACCCCTCGAGTGAGATCATTTTACCAACCGATTCGCCATATCCCAAACCTTCGTAAGCCCCCACAATAAGGGCCAGGTTTATACTGAAACCGGTATGGTCCCAGATTCCGAACTGTCCGAGTTCAACATTTTCGCGCACATCTTCGCTCGATTTTCCCTGAAAGGCAAACTCCCAGTCGTGGATAATTCCGGCCCCATTTGTTGAGAGATGTGTCACCCAACCCTCTTCCATTAAGGCAATCAGTGTCGGCGCCATCCCGTTTTTGATTGTATGAGCACCAAAAGTTAGCATTCGTGAGCGGCCGGCCGTGCGTGCTGAATGGATGCGTTCAGCAGTTTTGGCTATCAGGCTCACCCCTAATTCCGAGAGGTGAGCAGGTTTCTGATCAACAGGAACGTGATCTTTTTCGATATAAACCTTGTTTTTCCGGTCGACAAGTTTCTTTACGTCCAGCCGGTCGCGGTCCAATTTTGGGTAAGGCATAACTTATGATTTAATATTCAACAAACTAAGCAGTTGTGGTAACTGAGAGAAATCAGGAATGATCACATCAGCCCCTGCTTTAATCAGACGGGTACGTTTGCTTTCGTTGAGACCGTAACGTCTGAGTTCATTGGAAGCAACTCCGATTGAAATTCCACCCCGTTTGTTAGTTTCGCGCATCTCTACAGGTCCGTCGCCAAACGTGGCCACCTTACCCTGAGCCGCTTCTCCGATTGAATCGAGAATACGGTCAAGAACGATCTTCTTTGCCTCCTTGGTGATATCGCCAACAGCACCGTAGATTCTTCCTTCAAACAGGTTGTCATAACCTAAAACTTTTGCCTCGCTCTTAACATCTGCTTCGTCAGTACCGCTTGCAAGATAAAGTTTGACCCCGGCGTCATGAAGTTTCTGAAGGAAGGATACTGCATTTTTTAGCGTGAAATCCTCAAGGGCAAGTTCGCCCCTGTTGTATTTTTCTTCACGCTCCTTAACCATAATCAGCAACTCGTCGTTGTAAATCTGTTTGTA
>CAIOOC010000345.1 GCA_903859795.1 uncultured Bacteroidia bacterium | reverse complement strand
TTTGAATTCACAAATTCATTAGCAAGTTTCGATTTCTTCTCCTGCAATTGCTGAATCTTCTCCTCGATTGAATTTTCCGAGATAAAACGGTATACAAAAACCTTTTTATCCTGGCCAATCCTGTGAGCACGGCTAACAGCCTGCATTTCGGCTGCCGGATTCCACCAGGGATCGGTGATGAAAATATAGTCGGCTGCCGTAAGATTTAATCCTACACCGCCTGCTTTGAGCGAAATTAAGAAAATTTTCTTCTCCGGATCTTCCTGAAATTCATCAATAACCTGTTTTCTGTCAATCGTTTGACCAGTAAGAATACTGTAATTCCATTTTTCCTTTTCAAATTCGTGGACAAATAACTTCAGGTGTTTCACAAAGGATGAGAAAACAAGTATTTTATGGTTTTCAGCAACAAGTATCGACAACATAGTCATAATATCGTTGAATTTTCCGGATTCAAATTTCAGATTGGGGTCAATCAACCTCGGATGAATGGCAATTTGCCTGAGTCTCGTCAGAGCCTGGAGAACAAAAAAGGTCGATTTTTGAAACTTATCTTCCTCTAGATTATTTAGAAGAATATTTCTCACAGCCGATTTTTCAGTCTCATAGAGCTCCGACTGTTCAGGTGACATCTCAACTACAATTGTCTCTTCAGTTAGCGATGGCAGATCTTTTGCAACCTCTTCCTTCGTTCGCCTCAGAATAAACGGACGGATCAGGTTATGCAGCCTTTCACTGGCGTCCGACAGGTTATCGCGTTCAATTGGAAGAATAAACTCCTCTTTAAAATAGTTTTTACTTCCCAATAATCCCTTGTTGAGAAAATTCATTTGTGCCCATAGATCTGATAATGAGTTTTCTATTGGAGTACCAGTCAGTACAATCCGGTGCTGTGAACGGATAGTAGTGATGGTTTTATAGGTTTTTGACTCGCTGTTTTTAATGGTTTGACTTTCGTCGAGTATCAGGTAAAAGAATTCGTATTGCGAAAAATCCTCGGCGTCGTTACGCACTGTCCCATAAGTAGTAAGAATAATATCAAAATTGGTTATAATATCGTTTAAAACACTTTTTTCACGGCGTCTAGCTCCTGTATAAACATATGATTTCAGCGATGGGGCAAATTTGCGTATCTCTTTCTCCCAGTTGTGGACCAGTGAGACCGGCAAAACAATCAGGGAAGCATGTTGTATTGTTGATGATGAATCCTGCTCAGTAGCAAAAAGCGAAAGCTGTCCGGATTTTCGGTGTTCAAAATGGGGATAAGTCGGATCTTTCTTTTTAAGTTTCAACAATAATGTCAGTGCCTGAACTGTTTTACCCAAGCCCATATCATCAGCCAGACAGCCACCTAAATTGTGCTTATAGAGATGGTACATCCAATTATATCCGTCTTGCTGATAATTCCTCAATATAGCGCAAAGACCTTCAGGTTTCTCCTGAGGCGTAAATGCTGCTCGTGATAATTCATTGAGTCTCTCATTAACAAAGGATTCTGTATCAGCTGCAATCTCTTCAAGCAACATAAAATGATAATTCTGTAACCTGACCGATTGCTCACCGGGCTTTCCAATACTAAAAATTGCATGATACCTGGCAAACCATTCCTCAGGAAGGATGGCAATCCGTCCATCCGGCAATTTAAATTCCCTGATATGACCCAGAATATTTTTTCGTAATCGAACGAAAGGGAAGGAAAATTCACCAAAGGTCACTGTGGCAAATACATCGAACCAGTCATTAGAATGGTTGATCTTTAATTCAAGTGCTTGTAAACCTGTAAAATAAATATGATTTTGCCGCTCCTGACTTACGGTGATACCGTGATTCTTCAAAATACCATCATTTTTAGTAAGCCAGGCTATGGCATTATAAAAAGCCTGAACCGGGTCGTGAGAGTAATCCCGCAATTTCAAATTAGGTAAATCCCCTTCCAGGCCCAAATCACGAAGCAATCTAATAACTTCAACCTCCCAGAACAGATCTTTTTCATATCGTCTGAAAACATATTTCTCGTCTTCAACAGTAAGATCCGCAATCTTCCTTCCTTCCTCTCCCGCTGAAATGCGCTGGTTGTTGTACTTGAAAACAGGAATAAAAACTGGATAGCCCGAAAGATCGGTTTCGAAGGATAAGAACCCCTCTTTCAAGGCCGGCACATCAATGATTTCAAAGCCGGAATGACAAATCTCCTGACTTTTAACAGCATTTAGAATGAAAGATCCATAGTATTTCGACTCAACAGACTTTGGAATACTAATAAATTCTTTTTCAAAAAAGGGAAGAAGCTTTGAGCCCGAAATATCATTAAAGAAATAGAGTCTATTCTGATACAGAAGCCGGCAAGGTTCATTAGCAAGCAGAATAACATTACGCCGAAGCAACGAAAGCTGGTTCAAACCGTGCCTAAGTGTTAGGAAATAACGGGTCTCGTTTTCAAGTTTGTGAAAATTAAAAACAACGCTGGTATCCTCATAGCACAATTCGATGAGGTCTTCTTTATAGAGATTTGCATATTTGGCCCGTTTAAAATAAACCGGTATGTCCGCAGTTTTTAGCAAATCAAGACATCGCACCATTAACTCTTCAATAAACGGTACAAGTTTCTTATTAAACTCTTCCGATTTGACATTTTTATAAAAATCGTTTAATGTACCTTTCTTATTATATTTTTTCGCTAAACTCTCGTCAGTGTATTTCTCTGTCAGTCTTACCAACTGAGTCTGGACGGCTGAAAAATTGGAATTCGAATCTGTAAGGTCGTGCACTCTAAGGCGTTTTGTTATCGAGAGATATTTTCCATCAAGCTCATCCTGAACAAGGTAAGGTATGATAAGAAATCCAAATAACCGGTGTTCTGACACCGCAACGATAAATTTTTGATCCACTCTGTGACGTAATGTTAAGATTGACAACCAGATTGCAAAAGCTGCTTTAGCGTTTAAGCAAACCGCTAATTTAAGCAAAAAAGAGAGACTATACAGTTTTAAAGAAAATAATCTGTTTTCATTTTGTAAATTTGCAGCTTCGCAGGCTGTTCTATCGCCCTTGCTTTAAAGGGAGGAAAGTCCGGGCAATACAGGGCGCCATGCTTCCTAACGGGAAGGCGGGTGCAAGCTCGCAGTAGTGTAACAGAAAATAACCGTCCGTCAGCTGACGGATAAGGTTGAAAAGGTGGGGTAAGAGCCCACCGGTAGTCATGGCAACATGATTAGCCGTACGCCTCATGGATTGTAAGGCCAAATATATTACGAGTTCTCAGGAGCACAGGGCTGCCCGCCCTGGTTCCAGTCTTCGCAAGAGGGTCGGAAGACGTAAGGGGTAGGCTGCAAGAGGCTGCTGGCGACAGTAGTCCCAGATAAATGATAGAATGACAAACAG
>CAIOOC010000344.1 GCA_903859795.1 uncultured Bacteroidia bacterium | reverse complement strand
TTCATGTATCTTCGATAAATAAGTGATGTTATGACTGACGGTTTGCCTATCAATCGCCGTAAGACCCGCAGTTCCTGTCGTGGAAACGCTTTCCCTTTCATTGTAGATGATATTCTCACTTTTCTGACTTTCCCGTCTGTAAAGTAATCCAAAATAACCAAGAAAAGATTCGTTGTAGTTATAAAACTCAGGATAGGTTATGCTGTATTGACTCCATTTGACGGGTATTCCATATTGAAATTTCCAGGTACGAAGGTTCCAGGTCATGTCGGAGTTTATCCTGTAATGAAGATCAATCACAGAACCAACTTTTACCGCTGGCATTGAAAACCGAACAGCTTCCCAATATTTATTTTCGCGCTCTCTGAAAATGGCATCCTTTTTCAAATCACTCCTAACAACTTTTCCATTCTCCAGATTCATCGTCGTCCCTTTTAAAAGACTCAGATTTTCTTGTTTTTTATCTGAGGAATAGAGCGAGAAATTGAAATTTCCCCATTGCACACCACCTTGTTTCAATATTTTTATCCTTACAAACCTTTCGTAGGTGAGAACAAAACCTTTATAATTATCATAGGTCACATAGGATGAACCATCATCAAAAAGTACTACAGCCTCTGCAGTGGTATCATTGGGATAAGTCTTCATTTGCATTTCTTCGTCCGATACCTTCTCAAATTTGATCTTCGGAGCCTCCTGAGCACATAATAAATTCAAAAATAGACCATTAGGAACCAGAAATATGATGATAATTATTAACTTGCTTAATACTCTTGTTTGAGATTTCATGCGATCTTATTTTTTAGGATTTATTTTGTTACGAAATTTAAAAAATGATGATCAATTGAATATTGGCGATTTAACTCATCATTACACACTATATCAGGCCATACTCACTTATCCAACAGGAATTACCCGATTCTGACTAAATAATATTCCGCTTGTCGACTTCATAGTTAAAATTTCAACTTGACATTTTCCAAAATTAATTTGAATATATCATATATTTTGTAAATTAAAGTTAAAACTACCAACGTCCCTCTTGTTTGAATTAGGTCTAATTAAGAGGCGAGTTTCCTGCACCATTATAAAAAGCCATCATCAGTCATTGACAAAAATGAATCTGTTGTAAGAATGTGTTACAAAAGCGATCTCCAATATTTTCGCTCTTTCCCTTTTTTTTTTTCATAATTTTTCTGTTACCAGCCGGTTGCAGAAAATTACCACGGAAATGATTGTGTATCATCAAATTTGGTTTTGGTTATTCGGTCATCATTCTCAAAAGCGAGAGTTTTGGATCAGAGACCGCAGAAAGTTTTCTAATAAGGAATTGGGAATCTATTTCTCCTGTTTCCATGGTTCCTAAAGACACTTATTCTTATTTTATCCACACCTGCCATAAAAAAGGGTACATCTGTAAGAACGGCTTAAAACATTAATATAAAGCAAAATAAAGTCAAATATTTGATCCTTGATTTGCGAAAATTTTATTACTTTGTTAAGCCTTAAGGACCTTTCAACAATTGACATATTCCAAGGATATGATTGAATTATTAGAATTATATCAGGTATACATACTCCCTGAATCAACACATGCACTGAACCAACTTATTCTGTATCTAAAACGAAATAAATCATTAAGCATACAAATTGGATCTGATTCAGAAGTATCTGATTTACAATTATTAAACAAAGGGAACAATAATATGAACGCTCACGTGGCATATGATTATTTAATTGCTAATGACATTGATCCAAGCAGGGTGTATTTTAATCCATTTATCCTGAATCATCGGCCTTGTTACAAAATCATCAGAAGTGAAGACGTCATTGAGGACTTCTCAAATGATCCGGATGAAAAAAAGGCGATCGACCTTCTTTTTAAAGTAAAGGATATTTTAATGCGAACAAAATTCAAAATATTTCGCAGAAATAATATTTAAATATCTTATTATAAGTGAATTAATTGTCGTCGCTTTATTTTGACAATGCTCAGATTCTAAATAAGACCGGGCAAAAAGGAATTTTAAGGGCTGGATTTATCTGTCTCAAAGTAGTTCCAACCTATTCCAGTCAGTTCTAATGTTTATTGCAGGATAATTTTCCTGTAATAGTTATAAGTTTATATTCAGACCTATTTAGGTTTTGCCCAGATATACTACAGGAGGAGAAAAT
>CAIOOC010000343.1 GCA_903859795.1 uncultured Bacteroidia bacterium | reverse complement strand
GTATAGAATAACTCCAGTCGGGATTCATCACCAAGCGGATCGAAATCGCTCACAACTACATTACTGAAATGCTCAAATGCCACCTTAATATTTTGGACATTCACATTCTTGTAGGAGAAATCAACGATTTTGCAATCGTTTTTATACTTTATTTTACGGTCAACCCTCGAAATGGTTTGAATGGCATTGATACTACGGATTTCTTTGTCGAGGAAAAGTGTATGTAATTTAGGTTCATCAAAACCAGTTTGAAGTTTGTCAACGACTATAATCAGTCCGTTTTTCTTAATGGCAAAATTCTGTAATACTTTTTCTTCAGAAAGGTTGTTATTAAGTGAACTGCAACTTGCAAAATCAGGATTGTCGGAATAAATGACATAAACCGGAGATTCCTTAAACCGCTCATATTTAGATTCTTTTACTGCCTCCTTAAAATACTTGTCGATAAACCCCTTGTATTTAATGGCTGATTTGATTGATGACACAGCAAGCATCGCTTTTGCAGTTCCCCTGATGTTGTGAAAAACGATTGATACAAGGCGGTCTACCACAAACTTTGAAATCGCCTTAATGCGATCATCATTTTCATATATTTTTCTTTTCCGGATAGCATACTTTTT
This sequence comes from uncultured Bacteroidia bacterium, assembly GCA_903859795.1. Classification (GTDB taxonomy): domain Bacteria; phylum Bacteroidota; class Bacteroidia; order Bacteroidales; family Prolixibacteraceae; genus JAAFHB01. The sequence goes on along the minus strand of CAIOOC010000343.1, from coordinate 2,244 downwards.
ACCGTATTCATCAGTACCTGTGTCGGTATTGTCGGGAATAGGTTCATATCCATGATCGCCCTCAAAACCTTTCAAATCATTATCCGGTATTTCAAAAAACATTTTTGCTGAAACCGGAACAATACCTTTAATCGGGTTTAGTATATATCCATCCTCAATCGCTTCTTTCATCGTGTAGCTATCAAAAGGTATCCAGATGGGCATATTCTCGGCAAAACGGCTGAACTCTCCAAAACGGGCAAGTGAGTGGTCGCTTGGTGTGGCGGTGAAACCTACGATAAGGTTTTTCTTTTTTTGATGCTTTTTATAATCCTTGTTGTTATCGAAACTAGCCTGAAGTTCATCGAACAGCGTCACCATCTCTTCGTGCTGTTCTCCTGTATTTGAACGGTGGATTTCGTCAATCAGAAAGGCGATGCGAAGATTAGCTAATTTCTCAACGACTTCGGGGGATAAAACATCTTTTATGGTGCTGAATTTCTGTAGATTGACAATAACAACCCGTATATCACTCTTTAAAGCTTCTATAAATGTTTTCTGGTTGGTCGCTTCAACGAACATCTTATTGCTGATGTTCATATTGTACATTTTGGAGTCGAGTTGGTTGCGTAACTGTAATCGGTCGACAACCAACATCACTTTATCATAAACGTATCTGCCATCTTTGCGCAGGTCTTTTAATTGAAGCGCCGTCCAACCAATAATGTTACTCTTTCCAAAACCTGCAGCATATTGTAAAAGCAGTGAATATACATTCTTGTTATTCTGGTATTTCTGGCGTTTAGTGATTAATTCTTCCGTTTGAACCTCACCAACACCTTTAGATTTTAATTCTGCCCTTAGTTTAAGAGTAAAATAATCTGGCTCGTTCTCGTGTACCAGGAACTCACCAATTTTATTCAATATTTTATCTGTACCGAATTTTTGTTTTGGGCGCGGACTGATAAGCCAACCATCATTGTGCTTATACTCCTTGGTTTTATTGCCTTCCTTTTTAATCAAATCACGTTCAATAAAATTGTAATAGAGTATCTCTTTCTCTATCATCCGTTTATCGTACAGCGCTTTAAAAACCTCTTCAAAACGATCGGTTTTACTTCCGCCTGGATTTCGTAACGGGTATGTTTTAAAGTCATTCGATAGTTTTTTTTCGCATTCTCCGAAATCGTGACTTTCGGCAGCAACCGTATTTTTAATTTCATCGAACTGGTTCGAAATATTGCGGATTACAAAGGTGTCGTTTATGTCGGTTGTTGTGATGTGAATTGCTTTCTCAAATATCTTCAGAAAATCTTTTCGAACGCTTTGCGAAATATCGTTACCTTCCGCGATGACTAAATACTCCTGAACAGCTAATAAATAGTCTTTTGCAACCTTCTTCCGCCCATTATTCCGTGCATTCTGATTGTTGTAATTGCTTTTTAGCTCGCTATATCCCAAATAGATACCATTCAGGAAGAACGATAAATCAGGGCGAAATGAGTAAAGCTGTTTACCCTCGTACTTGAAAGTGTAAGGTAATTCCTGGACGATTGAAAAAATATTCTCGTTGAAAAGCTTATCTTCATTAAATTCTGAACCCGTCGGATAAAACAAGTAAAAGGTGACTCCTTTGAAAGTGACCGTTTTGTTGCTGTTGATGAATATGGCCATGTTCATAGACGATTTTATACGGACATTTAAAAATTCCATAAAGGCATCAAGCAACTCTTTTTCACTGCTAAAATCTTTTAACAGTTTGCGGTAATTATCTTTATTTAAGGATGTTTCGCTTAAAAACTGTTTCAAATCTTCGACAATAAAGAATTGTCGTGAAACGGTATTTGCTTTTACCTCTTTATAAAGTAAACCATCCTGGCGTACACAAAGGAAGTCAATAAGATACTTGTCTTGTAAATCAAGTTCGTTCATGCTTTTGAGATTGTTAGTTATCTACGTTTCATCGGCTTTTTTTAACTTCATTTTGAAGTTTATTCATCAAAACCTATTGGTTCATCAGCAATTAACGTGAAGATTTCAAATTTTAAATCCTCGTTAAAATCATTCTCACCATCTAAAAACGATTTTATGATCCTTTGCAATAGATCTTTATCTATTCTTCCTGCAGCAAGATGGTAACTTATATTTTCCATATCTCTCAAAAAACGGGATACGCAGAACAAATACCCATTAATCGTCAGAAACTGAACTCCTAAAGTAATGGATAAACGTTTGTTACCATCGGAAAAACAATGATTCTTATTG
>CAIOOC010000342.1 GCA_903859795.1 uncultured Bacteroidia bacterium | reverse complement strand
CAGTTCGATCGCTCTTGTCAGGAAGTCAGAGGAATACAGTTCATCTTCTTTTACAGGGTGGCCAACAGCATAACTACGGTTTTTGAGCAGCTCGATATGCTCCCACTCTTTTGGATAACCTTTTGGAGCGGTCTTTAATTTATCGAAGTATTCTAAAGTAAAAGTCGACTTAAAATCTTTATTCTCAATTATCCCGATGTAATCCTGGGGATGGTAGTAGATCTCCTGTCTGATTGCCTGAAGATGTTCCGGTGGTGGCATATAAATACCGCCCGAAACGAAACATTCCCCCGGTTGGAGATGTAAATAATATCCCGCGAAACCCGACTTCTTACCACCCCTGGCAATAAAGCAGCCATAATTCGATTTAAACGGACTCTTATCATTCGAAAACCGTACATCCCTGAAAATCCGGAAGACGCAATCTTTGGGATTTAATAACGGAATTTCGTCATCAAACTTCCTGATTTCATGAATCAGAGTATCTGCCACAGTCAGAAATTTCTTACGCGTAATGTCGTACCTCCCACGGTTCAGATCGAACCATTCACGGGTATTGTTAGCTTCAAGATCTTTAAGAAAATCGAGTATCTCTTTCATGTTAGAGTTATTTATTTTTCAAAGGCAACATAGAACCCCCGTTTATTTTCATAGGCATTGTTGAGCTTTTGCTCCTGAGGGTTTTATAAATCAAAAATAACTCAAATTGGTTAACTAATTTTCAATTGGTTCTCTATTTTTGTAGAAAATATCTAATTCCGATGAAAAGAGGATGTATTATTGTTGCCGGAGGAAATGGTTCTCGCATGGGATCTGAATTGCCAAAACAATTTTTGCCCGTTGGGGGAACACCTGTCTTAATGCATACGATTCGGAATTTTTATGATTATGACCCTTTCCTTCAACTGATCGTGGTACTCCCTGCAGACCAGATCCGGAGCTGGAGCCAACTTTGCAGCCAACATCAATTTAGTATTAAACATCAGGTAATTGAAGGTGGTGACACCCGTTTTCAATCGGTAAAAAACGGTCTCTCTCTGGTCAGTGAGTGCGAACTGATTGCTGTTCATGATGGTGTCAGGCCACTGGTAAGTCATAAAACGCTTGAACGGTGTTTTTCAGGTGCCACCAAATTCGGAGCTGCCATTCCTGTTTTGCCAGCCAGCGAATCGGTGCGAAAGGGAACCATGGAGAAGTCAATTCCAGTTGACCGGTCTCACTATTTTTTGGTGCAGACTCCCCAGATTTTTAACGCTTCAATTATTCAGAAGAGCTACCTTCAACTCTGGATTCCGGAATTTACTGACGACGCATCTGTTGCAGAGCATTTTGGAACAGAGGTTCATCTGGTACTGGGTAATCGCGAAAATATCAAGATCACTTTTCCTGAAGATATACAGATCGCGGAATTATTTCTGAAAAAAATCATTCGCTGATTACCCTCACAACCATCCTGATATCCTTTACAGGACGGTCATTGGGCCCTGTATGCTGCGCAGCAATCGAATCCAAAACGGCAAACCCTTCGATAAGCTCGCCAAAAACCGTATAGTTTCCATCCAGATGCGGTGTGCCTCCCACCGTGGTATAGAGTTGCTTTTGGGCATCTGTAAGCTTGAAAGGCTTCAGTTTAGCACTATCCATCGCAGCAGTCTGAAGTTTGGCAACTAATCTGTCAAACGCACCTTTATTGTTTGTTTGCTGGTAAAATTTCAAAGAATCGCTTTTGGAACTGGCCATCTGGTTCATAATTCGTTGCGAAAGTTTTTGATTTCCTTCATCTTCCAATGCCTGAAGATTATTGTATGGAAATACAAGCCCCTGAACAATATAGAATTGTGAGCCGGATGATTTTTTCAGCGGATTTATCGCGTCACCCTGTCGCGCCGCAGCAAGCGCTCCTTTTTTATGAAGAAGAATAGGGTTGATTTCATTGTCAATCTCATATCCAGGCCCACCGTTGCCTAATTTTTGCCCGGGTAATGCTTTTCTGGTATCGGGATCTCCCCCCTGAATCATAAAATCCCTGATCACCCTGTGAAAAAGCAGACTGTCATAAAAACCTGCCTTAGCCAGTTTCAGAAAATTATCCCGGTGTTTAGGTGTCTCGTTGTAGAGGACCAGCTTCATATCCCCGAAATTAGTCCGTATCAATACCAATGGACGTTTATCTCCGTTATCCTGGGCATTGCCGCATGAAAAAAACAGTATTGCGGCAAAGATGAGCCCTCCTTTTATCAGTTTAATCATCTGTCGAAGTTCTTTTTGTCAAAGATAAGAAAAAATGCAAATGGCAATTAGCGGCTGGCAATTGGCAGTATTTTTCATCTAAATTTACAACAGATATCCTCTTGAACCGGTACCAGCCAGAAGCCAGCTACCAGAAGCAAGCTTCACTAGCTCGTGATACAATTTACACAGCAAAATAAGCGGTATTTTTTATAATTTTGTGGTTAAGAATGAATACCCGAAAATGATGAGCGATTTTATTATTTACAATACCCTTAGCCGGAGCAAAGAAATTTTCAAACCTTTAAATCCTGGTCATGTTGGCATGTACGTTTGCGGACCTACCGTTTATGGCGAAGCTCATCTCGGACATTCGCGGCCTGCCATTACCTTTGATTTGCTGTTCCGCTATCTGATGCATCTGGGTTATAAAGTTCGTTATATCCGAAATATTACCGATGTTGGTCACCTCGTGAACGACGCCGATGAGGGGGAGGATAAGATTTCAAGAAAGGCAAAGGTCGAAGAACTGGAACCTATGGAGGTTGTTCAGTATTATACAAACAGTTACAGGCGGAATATGTCGCAACTTAATGTTTTGCCTCCAAGTATTGAACCCGCTGCATCGGGACATATTCTGGAACAGATTGGGGCTGTTCAGCAGCTTGTTGATTCCGGTTATGCTTATGTTGTCAACGGTTCGGTCTATTTCGATGTTGAAAAATTTGCCTCATCGAACGCTTATGGTAAATTGTCAGGGAGGAAAATAGAGGATCTGTATTCCAACACGCGTGATCTTGATTCGCAGACGGAAAAAAAGTCAAGTCTTGACTTTGCAGTATGGAAAAATGCCTCGTCTGAACATATTATGAAATGGCCATCGCCATGGGGTGAAGGATTTCCAGGGTGGCATATCGAGTGTACCGCTATGAGTACCAAATATCTGGGGAAATCATTTGATATTCACGGCGGGGGACTGGATCTGCTGTTCCCACATCACGAAGCCGAAATTGCACAGGGTAAGGCCTGCTTCGGTCACGATCCTGTACATTACTGGATGCATAATAACCTGATAACGATCAATGGTCAGAAGATGGGTAAGTCGCTGGGCAATTTTATAACCCTTGATGAGCTGTTTGCCGGTACACATCCGCTTCTTGAAAAGGCCTATTCCCCGATAACAATCCGTTTCTTCATTCTTCAGGCTCATTACCGCAGTCCGCTCGATTTTTCAAACGAGGCGCTTCAGGCCGCGGAGAAAGGGCTGGAAAGACTTTTGAAGGCAGTGGATCTGCTCGGTAAACTGCTGCCTGCAACGGTTTCTACTATCGACGTACCGGGACTGAAGGAGAAATGTTACGCTGCTATCAACGATGACCTGAACACACCGGTTTTGATTGCCCATTTATTTGATGGGGTTAAAATGATCAACTCGTGCAATGACGGAAAAGCATCATTAAATTCAGATGATCTGGAACAATTGAGGAAACTCTATCACGATTTCACATTCGAGATCCTTGGATTCCGTTCGGAGTCGGTGGCGTCAGGGGATTCTGACTCAGCTGTGTTGGGGGAGGTTGTCGATTTTCTGCTGGATTTCCGCATCGAAGCGAAGAGGAATAAGGATTGGGCAACTTCCGATAAAATCAGAAATAAACTCACAGAACTTGGCTTTGAGATTAAAGATACCAAAGAGGGGTTTAGCTGGGAGTTGAAAAGATAATTCTACAATAGTCCGGGCCCGACTTTTTTATGATAAGTCCGGGTCCGACTTCTTCAGGATTTGAACAAGTCGGGCCCGGACTAATTTTGCCGCACCCGGACTATCGCTGAAGAAGCCGCGCCCGGACCATTAATTATTTCAGCGATAAATCGGGATAAGGCCGGTCCCATCCCTTCATCGCATGCCAGATAATACGGTTAAACGTATCCTCATCAATCCGGTCATAATCATCAAGATCCTGCTCCAGGGATTTTTTTGCCCACGATAGCTGTTTTCCTGATAAACCGCTAAGGGGAGGATTGAGTTCGTCGAGGGGGATGTTGCTTTTTGCGGCTTTATAGGGGGTAAAATCGGGTGTTTCATAAAAACAGTCTGACATTGGTTCAGCTGAATTATCGAGCTGATTCATAGGAGGAATGCCCAGTATATTCTCCATCGTCCTGACCATATTTATTTGTGAATAGTAGGTCGAAACCACCTCCCGGCGTTTTGTATAAGGGCTCACAACCATCCCGACTGTACGGTGACCATCCACATGGTCAAGACCGGCCTGCGGATCATCTTCGGTTACAAAGATGCAGGTCTCTTTCCAGAATTTACTGTTCGATATCGTTTCAATTATTTGCCCGAGTGCGAGGTCATTATCAGCCACAGCAGCCCGCGGAGTTGGCTGGCCAGGCCTTGTACCCGAAGTATGATCAGCGGGCAAAAGCATGATAATGAAATTCGGAAAGTTCCCCGTTTTTTCATATTCCCTGAACTCCTTAATAAATTCAGAAGCCCTGTATGCATCGGGCACTTTAATTGGAAACCCTATAAACGTTGGACAGGTATAGGGGGCGATCTGTTCCAGATTTGCTTTGGCCTTTATCGAAACATTTTTTGTCCCTTTCTGAAAATCCTGAAGAATATCGGAATAGGTGGCTGTTTTGGGGTTAATCTCTGCATTAGCAAATTCGCCGTAATTACGGAATGTCAACCCTTTTCTTAATACATTATCCCAGATAAATCCAGAGCTTGCATAAGCCAACGCATCGTCACCATCGTAAGGATAACTTCGGGTAAAATCTCCGAATGACTTTTCGAGGTAATCTGTGGCATAGGCTTCATCAGCCCACTGGTGACCATCGGCACTGAGCACACCACTGCAATAGAAATTATCCATCAGGACAAATGTTTCGGCCAGTTTATGATGGTTGGGTGTGATTTCACGACCAAAGTGAACGAGGCTGGTGTCGCCGTCCCCTTGCTTCATATCTCCGAAAATCTGGTCGTATGTCCTGTTCTCCTTAATGATATAGACCACATGTTTGAATTGAGAAACCTGCCCCGTTATCTGTGGCACGGCAACTTTCAGCGGACCGGTTCCGGCCGGTGAATGAGCCTTCAGTACTTTCTCGGGGGTATTATTCCTGACTACAGTTTCAGTCATCTTCTGAAGATCCGTTTTACCGGGGATAGGAATAACTGAGATACTGCCCATGTGGTCGTGAGAATTATAGCCGTTTTTATCCTTCAACTTATTCCTTGAACCAATGCCTTTTACATTCGCCACGTACAATTGATTTCCTGTTTTATTCATGATCACTTCGCCGGGATACCAGCCCGTTGGTATGTATCCGTTAACCTGGTTTGAGCCGGTTTCAATCATGCAGATTGCATTTTGTGTTCCGTTCGCCACATACAGGTACTTCCCGTCAGGTGAAATCGCCAGGGCATTTGGGGCGCTTCCAAATGAAGTCTGCTTGTTCATGTGAACAGAAATTTCATTTTTCACGACATCCTTCCTGGTATCAATCACATAAACTTTATCGCTGTTTGAACACGCTACGTAGAGCAGTGATTTGTCCGGGCTCAGAATCATTCCCGAAGGGTGCAATCCGACATTGATCTCTTTCAGCTCTTTTTTTAGTTTTAGGTCAACTACCGAAACCGATCCGCTGCTTGCTACGCCTGTCCGGGGGTCAACCAGAACCTGGCTTCCCGAAGAGTTGTAAGTCGGTTCTCCGGTAACAGGCCTCCGTCCGCCCCAATTGGTCACATAGGCTTTTGTATCTGAGTGCAATATGACATCATATGGGGCCATTCCAACCGGGATCTCACTGACTGATTGATCAGCGGGATTGACAACAGCCAGGGAATTACTCCGGCTCAGGGTAACGACCAGCCTGTTTTCCCTTGAATTCAGGGCCAGACCGCAAGGCGACGGGTCTCCTCCGATCGCCGGGTTTGGCATAACAAGCGATGAATCCCAGCTTAACGTATTGTTTTTTGCAAAACGGGCAATAAGAATCTTAGTGGAACCTTCCGAGAGATAAATCTTTCGGTTATCCTTTGATGCGCAAATGCCTGTAACTGAAGCCCCTGCTTTATTGGGAAAGGAAAGTGACTGTAAAAGGCTCTTGTCACTCAGTCTTATAAGATCGAGCGATTTCATATTTTTCACAAAAAGGAAGTTCCCCCCTGAATTGAGTAAAATATCGACGGGACGCCCTGGCAGCTCAATCTGATCCCCAGCAGGACGCAACAGCTGATTGGAGGGGACCAGCACACTACCGTCTGGCTGGGGACCAACCTTCAGATTAAAGTTGTTTTGCGCGCTGATATCATTAAGTGGGATTATAAAAAAAACTGAAAATAAACCGTGGAGGAAAAAATGTAAGATTTTCATAGGAGAGTTATGTATTCTGGTTAAACAAAAATACTGAAATAATAGTGAATGAGCCTTTTTTTCAGAAAAAATATGTTTGAGAAAATTTTTGTATTATTAATATAGGCGTAATATTTAAAATATAATTACTAAATTTACGTAGTTATGAAGAATAGAATATTAGTAAAGCAGCTTATAGAGAAACATACCTCCAGCATGGGGCGGGTTCTTGTTGTTACGGGTGCACGGCAGACAGGAAAGACAACTTTACTGAGAAACGCTTTTAAAGATCATGTTTGGGTATTATTGGATGATCCTGTTTTGCGAAAACAATATGCTTCAATGACTGCTCAACAATGGGCAAAGGCATTTCCATGTGCTTTGCTTGACGAAATACAAAAGCTTCCCCAATTGATAGAGACAGTGAAAGCAATTTATGACACTTATGATAATACCCGATATATACTTTCCGGATCTAGTCAGCTTTTACTTCTGGCGCAGGTAAAGGAGAGTCTTGCCGGGCGATGTCATATTATCGAACTTTATCCTTTGACATTGCCTGAAATGTTAACCTCCGGATGGGAAGATGATCCGAAGCTTTCGTTTTTTCAAAAATTATTGGAAGGAACAGCCTCGGTGGAAAGCCTAGGTCCAAATCTCCTTATGCTTCCTGATCATGCCGAACGGATACAGATTTTTCAGTATTATCTTAAATTCGGTGGTTATCCGGCTATTATTGGTGATGAATTTTCGGATAGGGAGCGATATGAATGGTTACGAGGGTATGTCAGGACCTATCTTGAAAGGGACATCCGTGATCTGGCAAATTTCAGAAATATAGAGCCATTTATCAGTATTCAGAAAATAACTGCTTTATGTACGGCCCAAACAACAAACTATTCAAGCCTTGCCAGAGAGGCTGGAATTACATCTGCAACTGCAAGGCAGTTTCTAAGTTATCTCGATATTAGTTATCAGGTCATTCTTTTGAAGCCATGGTTCAGAAATCAGCAAAAAAGGTTAGTAAAATCGCCAAAGCTACATTATCTTGATATCGGAGTTCAACAGGCAATTCTCCAGAAAGAAGGTGGACTAACAGGAAATGAATTTGAAAGTGCCATAGTTGCAGAAATTTACAAACAGGCAAAATATCTTCAGGTTGCAACTTCATTTTACCATTTGAGAACGCTTGATGGTAAAGCGGTTGATCTGCTTATTGAGACAGAAAAGGGGTATTATGCCATTGAAGTGAAAATGACTGTTAATGCCGGGAATTCAGATTCACGCCATCTTACCGGGTTAGCCGAATTGCTAGACAAACCTCTTCTTGGATCATTTGTGTTATCAAATGATCCTAAAGTTAAAAATCTCGGAGAAAACATTACTGCCATTCCGGCGGCAATGTTTTTAACCTGATTGCTAATCACCTGAAAAACTCCGGAAAACATGAGAACGGCTCTTCCTGCACCTCATAGTAGGGCCAGTATTCGAATTCACTGTTTCCTTCTATTGAAAAATGCAGAAGTTTCCCCGGAACAGGTCTGAGCAGTTTACCAATATTTTCGGGAGTGGCTTTGACGCCAATATCAGACTTCTTTGCTTTTACCCCGACCATGGCCATCAGTACGGGCCCGTATTCAACGGCATAATGGTTTTCTTCGAACCCTTTTTCGAGCCCTGTATATTTTGTGACCCTGAAATCCATCGGCAGTGTGAATGAAACTTTATCGCCGTTTTTCCAGCTTCTGTCAATAACCAGATAGGATCCAGGCTTACCCTTGCCTGCTTCGCTTCCATTTACAAAAACCTGCATGTCAGCTGCTGCCCACGATGGTACCCGGATATAGATTTTATTTTGGACCGGTTTTTCACTCCCGACAACGATTTCCACCTTCGGGTCATTGGGGAATTGGGTGTTCATTTTCAGGCTGATTGACTGGTTATGAATCTGGTATTTAATTTCTGAGGCTGAAAAAAGGTCTACATAAATGCCGTCCTGAGCGATGGAATAGATGTACTCAGGAAGTGAGCCGAAAATCCGTGTACCTTGTCCTTCACAGCAGGTGTTCATGCAATGGTGTGAGTTAGGGGAGTGGTCGCCGTATTTTCGGTCGATTAATTTGGCAAAGTAGCGAATTCCCTCGGGGCCATACTGGTTGGCAATTGCTACGTTATAGATTGATTTCTCAATTTCAGTCACATATTTTTCCTGTTCGGGCCAAAGCAGGTGAAAACGCTGATTAAGCTTTATCCAGAATGAGTTTCCACACAATTCACCGGTCTCATGGCGCAGGTAATTCGATTTAGGCTCATATAGAAAAGTCCCTTCGTTGATTGCAAGTGAACCTCCGATATGTTCCCAGTTGTCATGGTAAAGATCCCAGGCTCCGAGGGCAGCATCCAGGTATTTCTTTGCTCCTGTTGCGCGGTACAGGTCAAGATAAGGTTCGATTCCGGTAACCAGGTAATTGTGGGGGCGGTCGTAGGGATATCTCCAGATGGCGTCCGGGTCCCTTTTAGCCATCTGTTCCATCCAGTAATTCTCCTGGAAATATTGCTGTACAACCTGGATATCTTTTGGTTTTCCGACGGGCGAAAAGTAGGTTCTTGTGATCGGTATTATTCCCTGGGTGCCTTGCCTGACACGACGTAACATCTCAGGAAGATACTCACAATTATCAAACCAGTCGTAGAATCCGCGCAGCAACGGGAATGCTTTTTTATTGCCTGCATAACCTGCTTCGATAAGTCCCTGCGATACCCACGACCTGGTGTAAGCGCCGTTTTCGTAGTCAAACATAGTGTGTTTCGGGAAAGCCATCAGGTAGCCGTCGGGCTCTTTGCACTGATCGATAACATCAACAATGTCATTCATCCGTTTTCGGAGATCGGCGTTCTCGATCCACCGAAGGGTATTCCCGGCTCCTGTAAGAAACCGCGCTGCTTCGGATCCGGGCAGAATCTGAAACCACATATTTTTGAACCTTTCTTCCAGCGGTTCGACAGGAAATCCCCCTTTAACGCGGAAGTTACGAACCAGCTGATCGAAGGTAAACGAATTCATCAGGTAGCTGATATTATTTTCCATGGTTGTTCTGAATAATCCATCGCCTAACTGTACACCTCCCATGGGTGCTTCTGCCTGATAGGCGACCGGTTTCCAGTCTTTGGCAGCCATTATGTTGCCCGGATTGTTGGTTACAACGTGTTCGCCCTGCGGACGTGGTGCCCGTGTAAGTAATTCAACGTGTGAGTCTTTGTTCGGATTTGATTCAGTCGACCTGCACCCCTGAGCGATATCTTTGCCATCTGAGAGCACGATGATCTTTGTCATAGCCAGTTTACTGTCCCGTAATGTTGTGGCAGTCAGACGGACATAGCGACCGATAGCCTCTTTGCTGGCAAAAGTACAGACCTTATCGTCCGGAGCAGGGTACTCCTCCTTTAAGGTATAATCTTCGTACATCACAGAATGTCTGAACTCCTCATCATCTGAAATTTCCAGTTTAAAACGTGCCGGAAAACCTCCTGAGGCAGGCCCCCATCCCTGGGCCCCGGGTAATAGTTTTATCCCGTCAATCTTTCTGCTCTGGCCAAGATCGATCTGCACCCAGCGGATCTCACTGTTGTTGGCTGCCCTGTTTGAATAGGCAGGAAGATAATACCTGGCCACACGTTCCACCCCCATTTTTGCTTCGGAAAGTTCGTTGGCGGCATTGTACTTTACCTGTGCACCCACGGGGCTGAAACCAAAAATAAGCAGACAGACCGCTATGCAGCAACTGATACCTGTCAGACTGATAAGTGTGATGTTCCTTTTAAACATTGATATTCTGATTAGTTTGGAATGATTCATGAAGTAAACAAAATTACAGAAATTAGTTATATTTATCTTTCTTTTAAATCGGGATGTACTTCCCGGTTTTTACTACTTTCCATGACTAAATCATAACCGATGAGATATAAGTTTAATTTCTTAATTCTCCTGTTCTTTTCTCTAATGCAGTTTTCATTTGGTGAAGACCTTCCGGGCGAAAAGGGTACGGCTGCGGCTGCTGAATACAGATGGTTCCCTTCCCGGCAATATGCCTTTGTATTTCGGAACTGGACGCTCGTTTCTGTAGGCCGGATGGCAAAGGTTATGGGAACATCAGCAGAGAATGTTGCAGCGCTTGCGGCTTCAATGGGACTTCCGCCACAGGGAAATATCGAGCCACAGTGGAATTCCTCAAAGGGATATATTACTGTCATCCGTTCCAACTGGAATTTATTGAATTATGATCAGCTTCTCATCCTGCTGGGAATCAGCCGCAAGGAACTGTCCTGGAGACTCAGGGAGGATGATTTTCTGTATGTGAAATTAGGGACCCTGAAACCCTTCTGTGCACCATTGAATTACCAAAGTCCGCGAAAGGATACCGAATTCCGTGTGGCCAGGATTGCAAAATGGGTTAAGGAGGTCGGCCACCTTGCTTTTGCTCCCGAAGCGCCCAGATTCTCATTTATGAATGATTTTCCCGGACAGGTAACCGAACGTGAACTATTTGCTCTGCACCCGTTAAACAGCCGGACCGATTCTGTGGGGTTTAGTCTTCGGATGGTCTCCTCCTATTGTGCCGAATTTGGTGATCCTTTGATGGACAAGAATTTAGGTTCGTTTCCTGAGGGTCTTCTCCTTAAATTGTCAAAAGTTGGGGTGAACGCAATCTGGCTGCATACCGTTTTAAATACACTTGTGGTACCGGATGGTACTTTCCCGGGCTCGGAAGACGGCCCAAAACGGATCGACGGACTAAGAAGCCTTGTAAGTCGTGCTTCGAAATTTGGGATAGGGGTTTATCTTTATATGAATGAACCTCGCGGGTTGGATCAGAGTTTTTTTGATTCCTCCGAAAACCGCAAAAAAACCGAAGGTGTTAAGGAAACCGATTATGCTGCGATGTGCACGAGCGTTCCGGAAGTGAGGCAATGGCTCACAAATTCTTTGCAGTACGTTTTCCGGAGTGTTCCGGGTCTGGCTGGGATTTTTACAATTACCGGCTCCGAAAATCTGACCAGTTGTATTTCGCACGGGAGGCAGAATGAATGTGAGCGGTGCAAAAACAGGCCTTATTCCGAAGTGATGGTTGAACTGATTTCTGCGATGGAGAAGGGGGTGAAATCAGGGAATCCCAAAGCCAATGTTATAGTCTGGGACTGGGGCTGGAATGATCAGTTTGCAGAGGCCATTATCAGGGGGATTCCGAAGTCCTGCTGGCTGATGTCTGTAAGCGAATGGTCACTGCCGATCGTACGCGGTAATGTAAAGTCGGAGGTAGGGGAATATTCAATTTCGTCGGTTGGCCCTGGTCCGCGTGCAAAAGAGCACTGGAGGATTGCACGGGAAGCGGGTCTCAAAACTGTAGCAAAGGTTCAGGTCAATTGTACCTGGGAGATCTCAATTATTCCGTCGCTTCCGGCGATGGATCTGGTGGCGCAGCATGCCGAAAACCTCTCAAAGGAATCTGTAACAGGTGTGATGCTAAGCTGGAGCGTGGGTGGTTATCCTTCTGCGAATATCGACCTTTTCCAGTCCTGGAAAGCAGGGAAAATGGATGAAAATCTACAGGCACTATCAAGAAAATATTACGGAGAGAAAGCCACACCTTTTGTAAGAAAAGCCTGGACTGAATTCTCCGAAGCATTTCGGGAGTTTCCGTATCATATCTCAACAGTATATCAGGGTCCGCAGCAGATGGGTCCGGCAAATCCGTTTTATATAAAACCTACAGGGAAGGCCTCCACGATGGTTGGAATTCCGTATGACGATTTAGAACATTGGAGGGCTGTATATCCGGGTAACGTGTGGGCAGACCAGATGGCAAAAGTAGCCAATGGTTTCGAAAAAGGGTGCATGACCCTTAGTGATGGTGTTAAGGAATCGGCCGGGGAATACAGGAAATCCATTGAGGATGAATTAGTTTGGTCCACAGCCGTTGCAATCCATTTTGCCTCAGTGGCCAATCAGGCCAGGTTTATTATGGCCCGTGACCGTTTTCTCGTCTCAATGGTCCCTGGGGAAAAACGGGAATGTATTTCGAAAATGCGCGAAATTACTCTGGACGAGATCAAACTGGTCAAACGGATGATTCCCATTTTGAAAAAGGACTCATACATCGCGTTTGAATCATCCAACCATTATTATTACATCCCTCAGAATCTGCTTGAGAAATACATCAATCTGCAGGATGTACTTGAGTGGCTGAACAAGGTTTCAATACAGAAAAATGTCTAATTAAAATCACAATATCAGTAAATTGAAATGAAAAAAGCATCCATACTTCTGATCACGTTTTTAATGTTTACGATGGGATTTGCCCAGACAAATCCGGCGAATAATGCCATGTCGCAACGACGCTATCTTCCGGCTGGGATGGGCTATCATATCGTCTGGGTCGACCAGTTCAAGGGGAACACCCTTGACACTACCAAATGGAATGTGCGTGGCGTTGGTCCGCGCCGAGTCGGGTACAATTCGGCTGAGGCGGTTAAAGTTGAGGATGGCTTTCTGAAGCTTTATGCCCTTAAGAAGGGGGACTCGGTTTTAGCCGGTGCCGTTGGAACAGCCCGACATTTTAATACGAAGTACGGCTATTTTGAGTGCCGGGCGCAGCTTCAGAAATCTTCGGGTGTCTGGGGCGCATTCTGGATACAGTCTTCAAAAATCTCACAGGGAGAGGATCCTTCAACTTACGGGTCAGAAATGGACATCTTTGAATATTTCGCCGAGATGGGCAATGATACAATAACCCACGCCGTTCACTGGGCATACGGACCAAATATGCATTCAGTCGGACCGATGAAAAGCTATCTCAAAGGATTAAGCCAGGGGTTTCATATTTACGGCTTTGAATGGACCCCTGAAAAGTATGCGTTTTATATCGATGGTTTTAAGTTTCATGAGATGACGCAGGGAATATCGAATATCGAAGAGTATATGATCCTGAGCATGGAGCTTCCCGGCAAACCTGAAAATCTTGCCCGGACTGTTTTTCCCGATGTTTTTATCGTCGATTGGGTAAAAGTTTATAAAAAGTAAAAAATGAAAAAATTCCGTTATCACTTATTGACCGGCATAATCCTATGCCTGATCATTCAGAATTTTCCGAAAATCACTTCTGCTTCTGAGAATCGTATCAGCCGCTATAACGTGATCTGGACAACTCCTTCCAAAGATGCCACCGGAGTAATGCCAATTGGAAACGGCGATCTTGCTGCCGGAGTCTATGCAATTGAAAATGATGATCTTTACCTACTTCTTGCAAAAAATGATGCCTATAATTATTTGGGGGATATTTTCAAAACAGGCAGGGTACGCATCTCGCTTAATCCCAATCCTTTCAAGTCGGGTAAGCCGTTTCGCCAAACCCTTGATCTTGCGACCGGATCAATCCTGATCGAGGCAGACGGGGTAGCCATTCGCATCTGGGCTGACGCCAATCACCCTGTTTTTCATGCCGAAATCTCTTCCCCATCAGAGATTTCTGTCACTGTCAAACCCGAATTATGGAAACGGATTGACTGTACTGTTTTCAATCTGGCAGAATTTAATGGTGTAAAATTCTACCCTTCTGCCAGAGCCGAACCGTCACAGGATGTGAAGTTCGAAAGAGATGGAAAAATTCTCTGGTACTTTCCCGTTGGCAACCGGAGTATTTACGAGGA
Source organism: uncultured Bacteroidia bacterium (assembly GCA_903859795.1). GTDB lineage: Bacteria > Bacteroidota > Bacteroidia > Bacteroidales > Prolixibacteraceae > JAAFHB01. The sequence continues at coordinate 6,495 of CAIOOC010000342.1, read as the reverse complement.
TGACCTGAAATATTACGGTGTTGAAAAGATGGCCGCAAAATTTCCTGATCCGTTTCGGTTCAATACCTTCGGAAATATGCTCGAAAGCCAGCAACTCAAGTTGACCGGCGGCGCTCTTACCGGCAAGGGAAAATCGTTCGACGTCCGTATTCACGCACTTACAATGCAGACCCCTGAGCCCTCAAAATGGATCAGTACAATTGAAAAACAGGCAGCTCGTCCCTCCAATCTGAAAAAGGAGTGGATTGAACACAACCGCTGGTGGTCCGGGTTCTGGAACCGTAGCTGGATTGTTGCGACCGACAATGCCCTTCCGGAAGCAAAACGGGAAATATTCAAAGGTGAAGCAAACGGAGAAGGTTTCCGCGATGAAGAGGATGGAGCCGCCCTGACGTCTCAGAGTTACAATGTTTTCAGGTTCCTTATGGCCTGCCAGAGCAGAGGTAAAGTTCAGACAAAGTTTAATGGTGGATTATTCACTCAGCAGCTGAGATTTAAGGAGCAGGATCTGAAAAACCGGACCGGGATGATACCGCAAAAGGATGGTTCGTGGCTCACCCATGAGGATGACAGGCTGTGGGGACGACGTTACACTTTTCAAAATCAACGCCTTCTTTACTGGCCCCTCCTGGCAAGTGGCGACACCGATCTTATGAAACCGTTTTTCAGCTATTACTCAAACCTGCTTGAGATGCGAAAGGCAATTACAAAAGCATGGTTTGGTCATGAAGGTGCTTATTACCGCGAGAATATAGAACCTGATGGCGCGGAGCATGATTGCGGTAACGAGGGACGTCCCCCCAGAACCAAACCCGGAGAGAAATACGTGGGGTGGTATCATGATTACTACTTCACCTGCGGCCTTGAGATACTGGCAATGATGTGCGATAATGTAAACTATGCCGGTGATCTGGCATTTCGTGATAAAGTTTTGCTCCCATTTGCCCGGGAAGTGTTACTTTTCTTTGATAAGCACTATCCGCGTGAAGCTAATGGCAAACTCCGTCTTGAACCCGCCCAGGTTGTCGAGACGTGGTGGGTTGCAATCAATCCTTCACCCGATATTGCCGGTTTGCGGTTTTGCCTCGATCGGTTACTTGCGATGAAAGCCGGCACGGCAGAAGATCAGAAAAAGTGGAGCAAATTCCGGAGTGAGATTCCTGAAGTTCCCTTGCAGACTATCGCCGGCCATAAAGCGATTGCTCCTGCGGATAAATGGGAGAAGCGTGAGAATGCGGAGAATGGTGAGCTCTATCCCGTATTCCCGTTTCGGTGTTTTGGTGTTATTAACGGGACAGACAGTATAGTAAACCGAACCATGGAACATCGTTCGCTCAAGGATGCCATGGGTGGCGGATGCTGGACGCAGGATCAGATCGACTGGGCCTACGCCGGAAATGGTGAAGAGGCGGCAAAAGGGCTTGTGCGTCGTTTCCGGATCGCCTCGCCAATGGTCAGATTCCCCTTGTTCGGAAGAGAGGGCCCCGATTCATGTCCCGACTTTGACCAGTTCGGATCTGGTTCCACTGCCTTGCAACGTATGCTTTTACAGGAGGATAACGGGAAAATCCTGTTACTTCCGGCCTGGCCAAAAGGGTGGAATGTAGATTTCAAATTGCATGCCATGCACAATACAACGATTGAGGGGAATGTTAAGGATGGCAAAATCATAAAATTAAAAGTCACACCGGAATCGCGCGCCAGAGATGTAACTACCGCATCGGGGTGGACCATTTCACAATAATAACCTAATCTGAAAATTGAGATGATAACTACTTGGAGGACTGTTTTTTGTCTGATTATCTTGTGGGGACTTACGGCACAAAAATCCACAGGAATAACTTTAAACGGTGCTGAAGGGGGCCACTTTACAGGGAAATATGTTGAAGGTGACGGTGATGTCGGCATGCTGAATGCCCTTAATGCAGCCTTTGAATCGACACGTCCTTCGCCCAATATGGCTAACCTTCCCCTGCTTTATAAACGGGACTGGAATGGCTATGTTGAGGGGCCTGTCTGGCCCTGCTGGTGGATTCAGAATACATTTGGGGCTACCTATTCTATGATGCCATTTCTGGGTGAGGAACCGTATGCTTCATGGATTGGAAATTCGCAGGCGATGTGGTTTATGCAGATGGGCGACGGTGTGAGGAAAGACGGGCGTGGCCTGATTGGTCCCGATGGTTGTCTGTGTGATGCAGCTTATTATCATATGAACGGAGGGAGCAAAAACGGCTTTGGCGATCCCAGGGAGAAAGGGGGAGCAGTCGGACAGGAGATTGACGGAAAGATCAGCTCGCAGGGGGTTTGGTTCAATCAGGGTGACGGTGCTATCGATGGAGACTGGTTTATCGGGACCACTGTTGCCGGACTCATCATGGAATCTGACCGCTTGCTAGTCCGGCATGATATAACTGCTGCAAAAGAGAGGCTTGAACAACTTAAACGTGTGGCATCGTTCCTTGACAGTCGTCGCGATCCTAAAGTAAATTTGCTTATCGGAGGGAAAGGGGCAAATCTTTTGGCGCCATCGTACGCACCCCGGAAAAAAGACGGATCGATAGGGCAGGGTTATCTCACAGAGCTTTCTGTTAATTACGTTGCAGGATTGGAGCGGCTTGCTGAAGTTTGCGAGTTGTGTAATCTTCCAGCCGACGCTAAAACGTACCGATCGACGGCACAAAAGGTTCGCGAGGCTTTACCTCGGCTCATGACACCTGAGGGTTATTTTATAAGGGGTGAAGATCTGGCAGGAACACGTCGTGGTATCTTTGGAGCTCCGGAGCATGGCTATTTTGAAACGCAGCCCAACCATTTTGCTGGTGCATTCCGTGTTGTTGATGACAAGGCAAATACGAAGATTATCCGTTTTATGCTTGATAAGGTCAAGGGTCCTCAGGAACCCGGTAGTTTCGCGCCTCATGGACTTATTATTCCCAACTACCCGGGATACGATGACCACGCCGGAGAGGGAGATATGACCTACGGTTTTTGGTGCAACGGAGGAGGCTGGCCTGCCCATCAGGGGACTATGGATATGGCCTGTCTCAGGGCGGCTGAGTTTGTCCACCCATTCAAAGCCTGGGCTGCCATGCGGCCAATGATGGAGGCGTTTCGCGCAGAAACACCGTTACGTTCATGGGGATTGCTCCCATGGGAAGGAACTCTCAAACAGCCATATAACCTCGTTTATGATTGCTGGGGAGCCTCGGGCGGTTTGTTACGCGGACTGTTCGAATACGAATATACAGCAAAAGGTGTTCGTCTTTGGCCCCATATTCCGCCCGGAATCACCCGACTGGTTCAGAAAATCCCCGCTTCGTACGGAAAAACACACCTTTTTATTGCAGCCACCGGTACGGGAGTGCCTGTTAATGCAATGGTTGGCGGAAAGCTCTTCCCAATTGAATCTGATGGTTCGCTGTTTCTTCCGCTTGACGGGGCAGAAAAGGATCTGACGGTTGAATTCCTGCTCGGTGATGCCAAACCCGGAGGTAATCCTGTTAATAAAAGGCAAATAGCCATTCCGTCATTTCAGGATAAGACCTTCTGGAATCTGGCTGCGCAGCTTGATTCAGAAAGTCAATCGGTCAATTTTGCAGCTGCGGGACTCTTCCTCAATTCGATGGAAAAGGCTAAACTCGGCGAATCGTTTGAGGCGGGACAGGCAAGGGTTGTCATAGAGATTTTGGGTGCATTGGCAGAACGGCTTCGGCTTGCGTCCACCGGACAACTAAAAATACCAAAACTGGATCAAATATCCCCTGCTGATAATGAGGCAATTAATAAGCTTTATGCCAGGCAGGCGCGTATAATTCTGGGTGGTTTGCAGGACCATCTTAAAGGGTTGTCACTTCAGCGGTATCCCGTGAAGCCGCAGGTACTTCAACTGGCAAAAGATGCGGGGTTGTTAGAGCAATAAAGAACAAAAAATACCTAAAAAATGAGAAACTTTGGTGTCCGCCAGTTGGCGGATGGTGTTTTGGTGCCTTGGTGGCAAAAATGATTTAACGATATTTTTACTTAACAGTTATGAAAAAACCGTTTTTCCTATTATTGATTCTAATCTGTTTTACCATATTTACCCAGGCACAAACCTCTCCAAAAACCATTCTGATTCCCTTGCCTTCAAAAGTCCAGCTCAGGTGGCAAAAATACGAGCAGACCATGTTTGTCTGCCTCGATCCGGCAACCTGGCAGGGGCGCGAATATGATAATCACACCACACCGATAAACCGCATTAATCCAACGGAATTAAATACAGACCAGTGGTGTGAGGTGGCCCAATCATGGGGCGCCAGATTGATTCTGTTTGTTGCCAAGCATACCGGGGGGTTCTGCTGGTGGAAAACCAGTACAACCGAATATGGGATAAAAAATACACCATGGAAAAACGGTAGGGGAGATGTCCTCAAGGATTTATCTGCATCATGCAAAAAATATGGTTTGGACCTGGGGATCTATGTTTATCCGGGTGACGAGACCTGGGGTGCAGGCATTGGCAGCGGGGGAGTCACGAAAGGTCCTGCTAAACAGGAGAGTTATAATCAAGTGTTCCGTCAGCAGATGACAGAGGTCTTAACCAAATACGGTCCGGTTAAGGAAGTTTGGTTTGACGGCAGCTGTCTCATCAACGTAAATGATATTCTTGAAAAGTATGCATCCGATGCCGTAATATTGCAAGGCCCCATGGCCAATTTGCGATGGGTGGGCAACGAAGACGGATTTGCCCCATATTCCAATTGGTATACCCTTAGCAGCAAAGATCTTAAAACCGGAGTCGCAACGGCTGTCCAGTCTGATCCGTTTGGTGATGCCTACGCCCCATCCGAGATAGACGTACCGTTACTCAAAAACAAGGGTCACAAATGGTTCTGGGGATCCAATTCGGACAGTCTGATCCTGTCGACAGATCAGCTTATGAATATTTACTACAAATCGGTGGGTCGTGGCGCCCTGCTCCTGCTGAACTCTACACCCGACACGACCGGATTAATTCCTCAATCACATGTTAACGCCTATGCCAAATTCGGAAAGGAGATTCAGCGGCGATTCGGAACACCCAAAGCAAAAACAGCAGGAACCGGAAATCAAATGGAAATCAGTTTTTCAACGCCAACTGAGATAAACCATGCCATTTTGCAGGAGGATCTTTCTATGGGACAACGTATTCTGGCTTTTCGGATTAAAGTTATGAATCAGTGAGGGGAGTGGCATGAAGTATATGCCGGAACATCGGTCGGCCATAAACGAATCTGCTGGTTTAAGTCGGCTACGGCACTGAAAATAAAGCTGTCTGTTACAAATTCCAAAGATATGCCTCACTTCCGGAATTTTGCAGTTTATAATGTCCGTGGTGTAAACCTTGAACCTGAAAAAAGGGAGAACCTGGGTAGTTTCTACGACGGTTTATCCCATAAAAACGGAACAGACCAGACCGAAGAGCCCCTAGTCGAAATTAGCAAATGGGATGTTAACACCTTCACCGGAACTACCTGGAAAGAGATGAGTTTTAATCTTACACAATTTGTGACCCGGATTGGTCAGTATGAAGTAACATTCTCCGACGGTGATGCCCCAAAAGCCTCAGGACTTGATTTTCAGGATTGGGATCTGCAGATGTATGGCGGAAAAGCAGGGAATTCTATAGAATTTCTCAGCAATCGTTCCACATTCAGGATTACCCGTTCCCAGCAGACACTGGATGAGTTTCAAACAGTATTCAGCGTCAAAATTAGGTCTTCATCGGTTAGAACTTCAGGGAAGGTTTCGATTAAAAGGCTTATCTATTGAATCCCCATAAATTAGAATCAACTTTTCTTTTGGGAATGGTAATATCGCAGACAAGAAATTTGTTTAAAGATATCTGACTTTAAACAATTACAAAATGACTATGGAATTAATACAAATTGTTACAATTAGAAGCCCACACTGAGAACTATTACTAATCCTATAATTACAGCACTAACCACTGTAATTCCGATCCCTCCTATTAACGATGATTCCTGTGTCCTCACTGTGTCTTTTGTATAGATCTCAGCTCTGATAAGTTCAGAAAATGGAATTGCAACATTGGATCCTGATTTTAATCCCTGGAATTTTGCACCACCGTCTAGATATAAATGCACTTCGTCAAGTACATAGGATTCGTTATTTCCCCTGGTATTTTTATACCTTGTTCCGCCATTAGGGTTGGTTGTTGTGAATTTCCACCTATTTGAGGGCAAGGCAGATAAGTTGCCGGAAATTTCATTTGGATCAATTTTCTGAATGGAAAGATGCCATACCGAATCTCCTTTGTGCAGGATGAAATACTTGTACTTATAATATACCTTCTCCATTGTGCCAGCAGAAACCGGATTCTCCTTTTGCACTTTGTAATAAGACATACAGCCCATTAAGCAAAATAATACTGCGATTGTTAGAAGTAGATTTTTCATTTGGATATTAAGTTTGGTAGTTAAAGGGACCAAATAGAATAGACAATATGATAAT
>CAIOOC010000341.1 GCA_903859795.1 uncultured Bacteroidia bacterium | reverse complement strand
ATTTGCACCACCCAAAAATAAGGAGAGATGGGTGAGTGGCTGAAACCAGCAGTTTGCTAAACTGCCGCACGGGCAACCGTGTCGGGGGTTCGAATCCCCCTCTCTCCGCACCGTTTGGGTGAGCAGATTTTTTGATCTTTTTGATTAATTAAATACGTTCTTTTGTAAGTAATATTTTTCGGGGTGTAGCGCAGCCCGGCTAGCGCACCTGGTTTGGGACCAGGGGGTCCCAGGTTCGAATCCTGGTACCCCGACAGAGTAAAAATAAAAACCATTGTGAATCATGTATTTGCAATGGTTTTTCATTTGTGGAGGAAATTAAAGTAGCCTAATCAATTTAAACATTAGTTTGTTTTAAAAGTTCCATTGGTTGGTATGCTTACAATATGCCTGATTCAACAGTTATACTTGCGTGTCCGTAAGGCAATGACCGTATGATTTAATAGTAAATGAAATATCTTTATCGACTGAATAGTGACAAATGAAGTATAAGGATTCTGACCTGGCATTAAACCCGCTTTCTAAATTAAGACATATAAACATAAGGAGACATATCTTCTTGATATTGTGTTTGTTAATTACTTCTTCAAGTATCGCGCAGGATAAAAATATTTTCTTTGATATTTCCAGTGGCGTAGGAAGACTATATCCAAATGCCTATTTGAGAAATCTGGCTGGTCAAGTTACTTTCTTTAATGCAAGAGTGGGTTTGAAGACCCTGGGAGAAAAGGAATGGCAGCGCATTTACAATTATCCACTACTGGGAATTGGAATTTCTCACAATTATTTAACAACAAGATCTCTGGGAAATCCAACAGCCGTTTATTCCTTTCTAATTCTGCCATTGTTAGGCAGATCAGAGTTAAAGCTCAACCTGGGAATGAATCTTGGAGTAGCCTGGGGATATAATCCTTACAGGTCACAATATCCTAATGAAACTGTTATTGGCTCTCCTGTTGCATTTTATACAGCTGTAAATTTAAATTCATCCTTCCATGTCACGAAGTCCCTTGAATTTCTGTTTGCATACGAATTTTATCACACCTCCAACGGAAACACCAATAAACCAAACTTTGGGATTAACCTGCTCGGTGCAGAAGCAGGATTGAGATATACATTAACCCACTCCAAAGCTGTTTTTATCAGAGATCCGGTACCCTTTGCAGGAAAAAATTCGTCTTTTAGAGTTTTCGGATCCTGGGGCCAGATGAAACAATGGGTAGGTGTTTCAGAAAGTACTGTTGGTTCTGTTAGTGCCGGGTACTATCGCACGATGAATAACAAAAGCAGATTAAGTACCGGAGCTGACCTGTTTTATGATGAAGCCACTCTTATTGAAACCCATAAAGAAAATGTATTAAGAAATAAACTTGCTGCCGGACTTTTTGTGGGCCATGAATTGACAATCAGTAAACTTGCAATTGTCACTCAGTTAGGAGTATATGTTTTAAATCCTAATCCCTTTGATCCATTTTATTATTCACGGATTGGATTGCGGTATGCACTAAGCAAAAGAGTTATTGCTTCGTTTACTATGAAAGCACACGGAGTGGCAGTTGATTTCCTGGAATGGGGTTTTGGATATGTACTTTGGAAATCATGATCAGGAAAATCAGCAACCATTTAAACATCTGAAATAAATCATGAAACATTATAATTACAATATTATATCTGTATTGTATTCTTTTTCAGTGTATTATAAAAATAAATATCAGGCACTGGATTTTTACGAAATAGCTTATTTATTATATACGGATTAACTAATTTGTTTATTAATGGCTGATAGAGCTTATTCAAAGAGAATGTGAAATCCCGGTGTCGTAAAGGTACCGGGCTTTTTATTTCAAGTTAACGACCAAATATTCAGATCCGGAATTTATTTATTCAAATTTAACCCAATTGACGGTGAATCCCGCCTTACCCATGTGCACCCGCATTTTATGAATTCCCCGTGTTAACTGGATAGAGCCGCAATCCACTTCCTGAAATTTGTGACCACCTTTCAGGTCGCTACCCCAATCGCCGGTGTTGGGTATATTTACAAATCCAATTTTTTGAGCTCCATCAAATTCAATCGGGCCAAATTTAATGTTATTTAAAGGCGTGGCAATGCAAACTAGAGCTTTGTAAGTGCCTGTTTTTGATACTTCTACCGTATATTCAAGCCATTCGTTTTCGTGAACCCAGCCAACGTCGATTAATGACAATAATGGATCAACCCCCAAATCAACATCCCCGCTCCGGTAATATTCGTCAGCAGGAGCTTCACTTCCCTTGGTGGTATCATAATAAGTGGAATCGCCTGGTATACCTTCATCATAGTTTTCACATTCAATCCTTCCCGGAATAGGCCATGGCTTTCCATTATTTCCGTAGGTTGTCCGAACCGGTTTACTATATTGAGCTATATAGTCATAAGTGCCTGATAATGTGTTAATCATGGCATATTGAATGCCTTTGATGATTTTGACAGTAAATAGAACCGATTTCCCATTAATTTTGAAGCTTTTTAATGATCGTCCCATATAGCTGTCAGGTAACATTACTGTCATCTGCCCGTGTCCCTTTGTGGCAGCATTCAGAGTAAACGTAATCTTATCGTTATTCCATTTAAGATTGTTAAATGTGGCGGAATTCTTCTGGTTCACAAATTCGTACATTTCTCTTGCACTCCATATAGGAATGTTGTTGTCTTTAGAATATTGCAGAATCTGAACGGCTTTGGGCTTATAGGTATTCTACTTGCTTGGATGAAAGTTGACAGTTATCCAGCCGTATTTCTCCTCCTGAAAAGCCCTGTCAACTATTGTTTTATATTTATTGAATGATTCTTCGCGCCAGCTTTCGTCTGCGACCTGTGTCTCACTATTGTAGATATTCAGCAATTTTCCATCGTTACGCACAAATTTCATCGGAAGGGCACTTCCTGTAAAATAGCCGATATCACCAAAAACCTTTGAATCGAAATTATAGTAGTTGCAATCGAGCCTGATTCCATGTTTGGCCTCAATTTCTGCCTGGGCAGTAAAATCGGGATGTCCCAATGAGTCTTTCATGCACCAAACAATCCAGTGGTTTCTGTCACTAACCGGCGATGAATTGTATAGTTTCTGAAAGTTTCCAAGATCGCGGTCAAATACCTGATTGGTAATAGCCCAACCAGGATCGACACGATTGGGCTGATTATTAAAATGAACTGCCACCTCATTTCCTGCGGCTTGCCATCTTTTTACATGTGCCAAAGGGGGCATGTAATTTTCGACAAGATAAATAGTAGCGTGACCTTTGAAATTGTTTACCGTAGTT
>CAIOOC010000340.1 GCA_903859795.1 uncultured Bacteroidia bacterium | reverse complement strand
CTCATATTTGTCTACATCAGCATTTACCGATTCGTTAACAAACAGCACTTCCAGTGGAGCTTCCGGATTGGTGAACTGAGGCACGGGAGGTTGGTTGGTTTTCCATGAAAACTTGGCTTTTGGCACTATCGATTCATAGGTTACCTGACTGTTCGATGTGCAGCCGGCACGGTCACTGACCTGAAATGTGTACACCGTATTGACAGCAGGAGGTAAATTGATTAGGGGATTTTTTATTGTTGCAATCAATACGTTATTACTTTCCCATATGTATTTATAGCCGGGATCAACAGTAACAGGCTGGTTCGTGGTTAAATCAGAATATGAATAACTGGATCCTGTTACGCTTCCGAGAAGGCTGAATGACTGACAGTTAGAATCTGTAATGCTGGCCACAGGGGTGATCCACGTGTTATTGATCCAGGCCCTTAACTGATAGTCTACTCCATTATCCCTGAAGCTAACCCTGTAACAGCCGTCACCGAGCCCACTGATAACTGAAGTGATACCCGTTTCATTGGTGTAAAAACTGAATGTACCAGATGCTGGGGTATATTTTTCCCAGGTAAAGGTAACCAATTGTCCGGAAGAGGAAGCGGTTAAAGTTCCGCTTTGGTGACTAACCGACCCACAGAAGTAATAAATAAAGTCTTTTCCTGCAAATACCGGGTAACTTGTTTGTTCTGAATACGAGGCTGATGTGGTGGCTAGAATTTGACTGGCAACATGTTCCGCCACAAATAAAAAGATCACGGATATAAAAATTCTCCACCTGAACATTCCTGCGTGTTCCATTTAACAATTCTAACAATTATTGATCCACAATATTACAAAATTATTCCTTATCAGTATTGGGAAATTTTCGTTAACCAAATTGCTGAATGGGTTCTACTGGCCCATCAGTAGATTTGTACCGCTGTGCGTATCGACAAACCACCTAAACGCCAAACCGAAATAGGATTATTTGTTTAAATTTGCAAAGTTGATAAATGAAATCCAATTGTGGAATAGCTAAGTTATTAAAAATAAATACTTTGTCAAATTATCTTGAAAGTTTAAACAGCGCACAACACGAGGCAGTGATTAATACCGAAGGTGCATCACTCGTTATTGCAGGTGCAGGTTCCGGTAAGACGAGAGTCCTGACATACCGCATTGCACATCTGTTACGTAATGGCGTTTCTCCGTCCTCTATTCTTGCACTGACTTTTACCAACAAGGCTGCGCGGGAGATGAAGGCGCGAATTGAAAGCGAAGTGGGAAACAGCGTTTCAAGGTATCTTTGGATGGGAACCTTTCATTCGGTGTTTTCCAGGATTTTACGTGTAGAATCCGCAATAATAGGCTATCCAGGTACCTTTACGATATACGACACCCAGGATTCGAAGAGTCTGCTTAAGGCTATAATTAAAAGTCTAAACCTTGAAGATAATACGTATAAACCAGGAGTTATCCTGAACCGTATCTCAACTGCAAAGAATAACCTGATCACAGCCGTTGCATATCACCAGAATACGCTGCAACGCGAGGCAGATCAGGCAGCCAGAATACCTAAAACAGCCGAGATTTATCTGGAATATTCAAAACGGTGTAAAAATGCAGGGGCAATGGATTTTGATGATTTATTGCTGATGACCAATATCCTGTTTAAGAATCATCCCCAAATTCTTGAAAAATACCAGCGTATGTTTCGTTATATCCTGGTTGATGAGTACCAGGATACCAATTTTTCGCAGTACCTGATTGTTAAACGTTTGGCTGAGCAACATCACAATATTTGTGTTGTTGGTGATGATGCCCAGAGTATTTATTCGTTTAGGGGAGCGCGGATCGAAAATATTCTAAATTTCAAGAATGACTATCCAGGTTACCAGACTTACAAACTCGAACAAAATTATCGTTCAACACAGGTGATCGTTGATGCAGCCAATAGTTTGATAGCTAAGAATAAACATCAGATTCAGAAAACTGTTTTTAGCGAAAATGCGATCGGAAACCGGATCAAAGTTCTTGTGGCGACCAATGAACAGGAAGAGGGCTATCTAATTGCCAATGAGATTTTTGATCATCGAATGAAAGAAAGGGAAAACTATTCCGATTTTGCTATCCTATACCGCACAAATGCCCAATCGCGTGTGTTTGAAGAGATACTTCGTAAACGGAATATTCCCTATAAAATCTATGGCGGACTTTCATTTTACCAGCGAAAAGAGATCAAGGATATACTTTCCTATTTTCGTCTGATCATTAATACACGTGATGATGAATCTTTCAAACGAATCATCAATTATCCGGCCCGGGGAATAGGGTCAACAACCCTTAATCGTCTTGAAGAAGCAGCCGCATCATCAGGAAGCAGTATTTTTGAAGTTGCCAACTACCCCGAGAAGATGTTACTTGCCGGATTGAATTCGGGTGTAATTAAAAAGATAGGTTCATTCACGCAGCTTATTAGCAGATTTACAACGCAATTTGAAAATACAGATGCCTATGAAATGGCCAATAAGATTGCTTCTGAATCCGGCATTCTGACTGAACTCTATCAGGATAAATCGCCTGAGAATCTGAGCCGTTATGAGAATACTCAGGAATTGCTCAACGCCATTCAGGAGTTTTCGTTAACCGCTACTGAAGAGGGGAGACCAAATGGTTTGCATGTCTTCATGGAGGATGTTGCGCTGCTTACAGACCAGGATAACGACAAGGATTCAAATGCTGATAAGGTAACACTGATGACTGTTCACTCATCCAAAGGGCTGGAGTTTAAGAATGTTTTTATTGTTGGCCTTGAGGAAAATCTGTTCCCATCGGGGTTTTCGGGAACATTAACGCTGTCTGAACTCGAAGAAGAGCGAAGACTGTTTTATGTTGCTCTTACCCGCTCCGAAAATCAGGCATGGCTATCTTTTGCCCAACAACGGTTTAGATGGGGCAAAGCCGAATTCTGTAACCCAAGCAGGTTTATTGGTGAAATTGATCATCAGTTTCTCGATATTCAGAATAGTAGGCTCTTCCCGCAATTTCGAAACCAGGAGATCAATTCCGATCATAGCAATCGCCATCTGCAGAGAGAGGAGACCAGGTACCAGGCCCCTCGCAAACCTGAGATTCCAGGCCAGCGGATTCAAATTTCAAAGAGTGTTCTTCCTTCAGGTACGCAACCTTTTCAGGGAGATAATCCGGAATCAATAGAGGCGGGAATGATGGTCGAACACGAACGTTTCGGAAGAGGTAAAGTACTCAATGTGGAAGGAAAGATGCCCGATCTTAAAGCCAGAGTCTTTTTCCCGAACGCTGGAGAAAAGAACCTGCTGCTTAAGTTTGCCAAACTTCGGATTACAGATCAGGAATAATTAGCTGAATATTTTTAAGCAAAATGTTATTAATCTTCCGATGGAATAAATCCGTCGGAAGATTAATATCAATGACCCCAACTGAAATTTGGGGTATACAAACTGCCATTGCCGACCAACCCAAAATCGGATGGAATATCAGATATTCAAGCGGTTAAATATTTTTCAGACAAATTTGCAACATTGTTTATTAAGATCTACCTCTTATTTCAGCCTAATTCGTAAACCAATTCTTTAATTATTTGTTTCCATTCTAAACAAGGTCAATATTAACTTTTTTTATAAGACCTTATTGAAATAAACAACCAATTACCAAAAGATTAAAACTATGAATAAAATCCTCACAATTTTATTGATGGTAATTTCATTGCACCTGTTTGCACAGAGTTACCCTATAACAAATATTAGAATTAACCTTCCCTCTAGTCCTGATGCCAGTACTGCTAATTGGGCAAATGGCTCTTCACTTTTGACCATCACAGCCAGTTCTAAACCCTCTAACGGACGGGTTGACGGTTCTGTTATGGAAAGTAAATTACTGGTCACGATAAAAAAAGGCGGAGGCATTGTATGTGGTTCATACACAGGTAAGTCAGCTCCCCCATCAAATTTTAATGTTCCGAATAAGGTTTGGAGCGGTATCAATGCATTATCCTTTTTAGGAAAAGAGTGTGTCCTTGCTGCGGGAGACTATGAAATATGTGTTCAATTCTATGGATATGGGACAACAGGAGTTTCTCCGCTAAGTGAAGAAATTTGTAAACCTTTTACAATCCAGTCGAAGGAGAATCCAACATTTCGACCACCTCAGGCAATCAGCCCTGTCAATGGAACCGTGTTAAGTCAGGCAGCTGCAAAAATGCCCGTTAGTTTTCGTTGGACTCCCGTTGTGCCCAAACCTCAGGAGCCGGTTACCTACAGGTTAAAAATATGGCAACTGATGCAGGGGCAGAATGGAACTCAGGCGATCAAAGCCAATCAGCCAATTATTTCAAAAGATATTGATAATTTAACTCAAATTACAGTAAGTGACATAATCACAGGCCCTTGCAGACCACCCTATCTTTGTGATTTTGTCTGGATCGTACAGGCGGTAAACAGAGAGGGGAAACCGATTGGGGCAAATGATGGTTCAAGCGAATTATTGACATTTAAAATTGCTGATAATAGTGGTACCACAACTGATAACCCTCCATCTCCGCAAATGTTAATGGGTGGTGCCAACGCTGAGTTTAAGATTGACTCAGCTGTTTGTCTCAGAAAGGAAAGCGGTCAGTTCAAATATCACATTTTTGCCCATTACAGCAATCTGACAGGCAGTGCCAACAACATCCTTTTAAATGATGTTCAACCTTTTGCCGGCTATCCGGTAAACCCAAATCCGGGTCCAGGATTGAATCTGAGGAATAATATCCGGATGAAATCAGGAAGTTACAATGGTGCTTTGACAATGAACGATATTCTTGAAGCAAGTTCTGGAACGATAAGTAATATCATCCCTGTTCCAGCCTCAGGTTTCACTCCGGCTTCACTGGT
>CAIOOC010000339.1 GCA_903859795.1 uncultured Bacteroidia bacterium | reverse complement strand
GTTAATTTTACTCCTTTGAGACTGTGGCCTTGAGGCAAATCTCTTCATGCCGAATATGCCAAGACTGGAATAATTATCTGAAAATCAAAATATAAAGTTCACGTATGAAACGAATTATTTTTTTGGTCCTCTCTTTTATATTCTTTTTAATTGTTTCTGCCCGATCCCAGGTATTTAAAAGTTCAGGGATGCAAAATGCAGGATACTCAGTTTATGCGATTGATGCAGAAACCGGACGGGTTATATTTGAGACTCCACAAGTGAGCCTTGTCCCTGCTTCGGTAATGAAGGTAATAACTACCGCTGCAGCACTCGAAATACTTGGGCCAGATTTTCGTTTTCATACGCAAGTCGGGTATAATGGTCAGATCGTTGCAGAAAAAGGTTTACTCGACGGAGACCTTGTTCTAAGGGGTGGATGTGATCCCGCCTTTTATTCAGAGTACTTTTCAGAATATTATAAGGGCACCTTTGAATCCTGGGCTAAAGCTCTTGACCGGAAAGGTATTCGATCAATCAATGGAGACCTTATAGTTGACCTTTCCAATTTTGATGGATTCTCAGTGCCCGGAGGATGGGTATGGGAAGATATTGGAAATTACTATGGCGCAGGCGTTTCTTCGCTAAGCTATTCGGATAACCTTTACAGAATTCATTTTTCATCTGCTGGCGACTCCGGGAAGCCGGTTACAATTAGTTCTATTTCACCGGCGATTGACAGTCTTCGTTTAATCAACAAGGTTTTATCAGCCAATAGCAATCGCGATCTGACCGTTGTTTATGGAGCCCCAGGCTCGTTTTCTCAGATCATTGAAGGGACTATTCCCAAAGGAGCTTCAGATTTTGTTGTAAAAGCTTCAATACCCGATCCAGCCAGGTGTGCAGCTATTGAGTTTATTAAAGTGCTTAAGTCTAGTGGAATAAAGTTGTCCGGCAAGATTCTGACTGTGTCGCATTTAAAAGAATCAGATTTTAATCCGATCGCAGAAAAGGAATCACCGGTCCTTCGTGAACTTATTGTACCACTCAATCATGAGAGTTTGAACCTTTTTGCAGAGCATTTATTGCTGGAGATCGGGCGTGCCAGAAAGGGGGTACCCGATTTGGCAGTGAGCGTTGCGGCATTAAAGGAATTCTGGACTGAAAAGAAAGTCTTTATTGACGGATTCTATCCCACCGACGGAAGTGGTTTATCCCGTTCAAATGGTATATGCTCAAGAACATTGGCTGAAGTCCTTCGGTATATGTATCTTGGATCAAACCGGGATTATTATTTCAACTCGCTTCCTGTTGCAGGGAAGAGCGGTACGCTGCAGTATGCCTTTAAAGGGACCAAATTGGAAAATAACCTGTGCGCAAAGACAGGGTCCATGACACGCGTCCGCAGTCTGGCTGGGATCTTTGCAAATGCGTCAGGGAAGGCAGTGATTTTTTCTATTATTACAAATAATTTTGAAGGTACGCAGACAGAAACAGGACACTCCATTGAGGAGCTTATAAATGAACTCTATACTTTGGATGCCACTCCAGCCGGACCAGGCAAGTAAAAGATTTTGGTCAGAAATAAAAAGACTCCTTGCGGGAGCCCTTTTATTTTAGTTCAGAATGTTCTGAATTATTTAAGATAATTATAGTGTTGCATAATAAACGCTTCCACCGGGTACTATTTTCAGGCTCCTGAATACGGAATATGGCATGTAAAAGTAGCCGTGATTTCCCCATGAGGTGCCCCATGAATTCTCGCAAAGGAATGCCTTAAGCGTATCGTTATAACCTATAATCGGCACCGCATGACCACCCAGTAATCGCACTCCTTTTGTGAGGGAGCCACTGGACGTTAGTGGATTATACGTATAATTGGTTGTATTCAATCCCTCAAAATATTTATATGCAGTATTGTCATATACGTTAAATCCCAGCATTACCGGAACGTTGCCCCGTAAGATATTCTTTACTGCGGCAGTATCGCCTGAATTAATCAGGGTAAAGCTGCTAACCGTTTGCCCGATTTTATAAGTTAAGCCTTCTGCAAAAGCAGCAGTGGTGGGAGCAGTATTATAGGCTGTTGATGTATTGCTGCTTGGATATAGATATGAACTTTCCAGACAATCACCATATTTTTGCAATGCCTGAGGAATATTAACCATGTAGGCACCCAGATCTGCAGAAATGGGTTGACCTTGAATTAGGACACGCTCGCAATAGTAGATAAAGGCCGGAGATAGTATACTTTGCCAGGCGCTGTACTTATAATAGTAAAGTATCTCGTCAGCCTCAGCACCGCAGAATGCAGTACAGGAACCTATCTGCCCCTGGTCTCTGACAGCCGGAGAAACAAGCGTATAAATATGCGGAGGATTTAGCGTTACGCTCTTTTGAACAAGTCCGGATTGAAATGTCTCTTTTGAATAAAGAGGCAGATTCATATACTGATCCGGGGACATGGGTAACAAGCCATACACGTGCGTTCCGTTTGAAGATAGGTTATTTGGCTGAATCAAATTATTGTTAGAGGATTCTATACTGGATTTGGAACAGCCGTAAACTAAAAATGCTAAAAGGGATACTGCAACAAAAAAACGATTTGTTAGTGTTTTCATCCTATTAAATTTTAGGGTAAGAATTAATAATAGTAGATTTTAAAGATTAATGGGTATTATAATTTGGATGTTACTTTGATGATAATAATTTGTAACAATCGAAATAGCTTTTTGTTTTTCAAAATAGCAAAATTTTTATTGACTAAATTCTGCCCTCAAAGCTGTTATTTTCAGCTGTAACTTGCTGATTGTATCTATTTTCATTCCTTTACCAAATGTTATTTTGTGAGTGAGGTTTTCATTCTGAATTTGGAGCCATTCATCACATCCATCGAAACAAACGTTGCAGCTGTTATAGTTCAGCTTTGTAAATAGGTCATACTGAACGCAATTTTGTATCTCTTCCCACTCCTTAACAGTTACACTTCTGGTTTTTAGAATTTGAGGAATAGGGGAATTCTGAGGTATATAGTATACATACCTAATTGTGGTTCCTGTTATTCTAAGTGAATCGGTACCGGCTCCCCATCCGCAGACAAAACCTGTTTGAATTATCAGGCTTGAATTGTTGGTGAAATCCGCTTTCTCAGATTTGCAGGAATCAAACTGGATAATAACAATAAGAAGAATTTTTATAACTATAGATTTTAGATTCACTTTGGCTAAATAGGTAGAAATTAGATATATATTAATTGGTTAAGTTAGAATTCCGTGTTGTTTCCGGATCTCCTCAAGTCGGAGCCTAGCTCCGGGATCAATAAACAGATGTTTGGCAAGTTCTTCACAAATGTAATCATTGCAGTTTGCGCAGCTATCATTTTTTCTTTGGATGGCACATTTTCGGATTATGCAATTCACACAGCCTGAAAAGAGTTTTCCGGAGGTGGAGCGACAGCCATCACAATCGTTAACGTCCAGGGACCTTATTTGTATACCATAGTGATTGGTACATTGTTCAGCAATCTCTTCTCTCATGGATATCTTCCGGTCTAAGTCTGGCTCTTTGGTTGCCAGGTAAATCTGACAGGTATCGCACCTCAATCCACAATATCCTAACAAAGTATCGATGATGACAGCTTTAATAGATAAAGTTACTGAATCTAATAAAACCTGCCTGCGTTAATTCAAATTATTTTCTATTTTTCTTATTACTTAAGAACGTAGCATGTTCAACCTTCATCACAAAGTTTTCCGGATTTGGCAGTTAAATTTGCGACCGAAAAAATTGATTGGTCTAACCTTTTACAGGTTTATTTTTATTCCCGAATTTATAACCAAATATCAGCTTTACGATAAAACCATCAGTAGATTGTGTTAAGCCCCAGCCGGCACCCAGATTAAATTCCCAATCGGGATGCAGGTTAAGATCCAGGGCGGCATAAACAGCATGTTTCTGTTCCTGAATTTTGGATGGATTAAAAAGTGGGCCAAGTGATCCGTAATATTCAGCGCCAAAATCCATTTTCTGATTTATATGAAATGCTACTTTGCAACTTGGACTAAAGTCTAACGGCTGGGATTCATCCAACCCCTTTAAAGATTTTCCCAAAACCGGATTAAATGAGAGGTAAATTAGTTTGAAATTCTTATCGATAATGGGACGAATCTCAACAGACCATGTATCTGCGGAATATTCTCTACGCTGGTATCCGATTTCAGTGGAAAGGGCTATACCAACCGGCCAGTTCCATTTCTCGGGGATCCTTATTTTTGGGCGCAGGTGAGTCCCAACCCATTGCATTCCATGTCCACCCTGGGTATTGATAAACTGATAAAATCCTATTTCGAAATTTGAATTGAAGCCATGTGTCAATTCGATCGTTTGTCGAAGGGCATGATCAGTGGGACGAACCTCTTCAATCATCCCTTGTCCCGAAGTGGAAAAATTGCTGTGAAGTTCTATTCCTGTATATCCTGTTTCAATTGTTTCAGCAGGGTAGACTTGAATCTCATAATTCTCTTGTCCGAGGATTATCCCGGGCGCAATCCACAATGAAACTAGAATAATCGATGGTAAGATTTTGTTCATGAGTTATATAAAGACTTCTGAATTTCAATTAAACATAAAATACAACTCAATAAAAACAATATGGATGGTTCATTGTTCAAAAGTACCGAAAAACACAACACTAAATTAATACTAGGGTCTCAGTTTTTCCGGATTCTGAAATAATTACCAGTTATTACCGGTTCACAGATTCGGCTAAAGTCGTGTCCCCTTTTTCCATCCTTAGACTCCATCCTCGACAGAAACTATCCTCCCACGCTCAGATCATTTTCGGCCCGGGCGATATGCG
Organism: uncultured Bacteroidia bacterium; assembly: GCA_903859795.1. Lineage (GTDB taxonomy): Bacteria > Bacteroidota > Bacteroidia > Bacteroidales > Prolixibacteraceae > JAAFHB01. Next base: position 1,005 of record CAIOOC010000339.1, on the reverse strand, counting down.
ATTGCTCAATTGCATTATTCCGGTAAATAACGCATTAAAAAAGCCCCTCCCCTGAAATAGAATGTTCAGGGGAAAGGCTTTTATAATTGTTAATCCAATTGATAAGACTTTATTTCTTTGGCTGAAAATCGGGATGACCGCATTGCCACATCACGAATGCAAATTGATCGGCAAAGTTTGCATAAGTTACATTCCTATCTTCCGTAAAATGCCCATTGTCATAGTTCACTTTCATTAAAACCGGTTTACCGGAAGTTGTCGCATTTTGCAAGGCTGCTGCAAATTTCCCTGGTTCCCAGGCTACTACACGTGGATCATTCCAACCTCCCACACAGATTACAGCAGGATATTTTGTGCCCTTCTTAACATGTTGCACCCCATCCATTTCGTATAATGCCTTGCATTCGACGCTATCCTTCACGGTCCCAAATTCAGGAGTGTTTACCGGGCCGTTGGCTCCAAATTCCATTCTCATCGCATTGGCACATCCCACATTACAAATTGCGGCAGCAAACAGATCCGGACGTTCGGTGATAGATCTTGATATCAGAATTCCACCTGCACTGGTTCCGGTGCCTGCAAGCTTAGAGGCAGATGTAAACCCTTTTGCGATAAGGTATTCAGCACAACTGATAAAATCTTTCCATGTGTTTGGTTTAGTGGTTTTATATCCGGCCTTATACCACTCTTCACCTTTTTCACTACCACCGCGTATATGCGGAATTGCATATACAATACCCTTAACGGCAAGGGCGTTTTCAAGTACACTGAAGTAAGGCGTAGCACTCATACCATAGGCCCCGTAACCATCCAGCAGACAAGGATTTTTTCCATCCATTTTTATACCCTTCTTATAAACGATAGAGAGTGGAATCATAACACCATCGTGCCCCTTGACTTCAACCTCCTGCACCTGCAGATCTTTGTATATTTCAGGATAGACGGCTGGTTTATTAAAGCTGCTGGGTGTAAGGGCATCTGATACGGCATCAAAATTATATTCTG
>CAIOOC010000338.1 GCA_903859795.1 uncultured Bacteroidia bacterium | reverse complement strand
CTGGACCTAAGAACTCCTATGTCAAGATTGTTTCTACAAAAAAGTAAATGCTGAATGCGCGAAGCTATGGAACTTACTTACAAATTAATTCTGGAGGCTTCTCAAAATATAGAACAGTTTGCGGTAGCGCCCGGATTTATCTCGTCGGCATCTGATGGCTCAATGACTACATTGGGTCGTGGAGGTTCAGATTATACTGCGGCCCTTTTTGCAGCTGCGGTTAATGCCCGGCAGCTCGAGATCTGGACCGATGTAGATGGTTTCATGACTGCTGATCCACGGGTGATCAGCAAAGCTTATACGATACCTGTGCTAACCTATTCTGAAGCAATGGAGTTATCACATTTTGGTGCAAAGGTGATCTATCCGCCTACAATACTACCTGTCTACCAGAAAAATATCCCTATTCATATCAAAAATACGCTGAATCCTGAGGGTGACGGAACACTAATAACCCAGTCGGAATCAGCAGGTAAGGAACATCCGATTAAGGGAATCTCGTCGATCTCAGGCATATCACTATTTACTATCCAGGGGTTGGGAATGGTTGGAGTGACTGGCATTTCGATGAGGTTATTTGGCGCTTTGGCTCATAAAGACATTAATGTCATCCTTATTTCTCAGGCTTCATCCGAGAATTCAATCAGTTTTGCCATTGATTCACATTCAGCTGATCTTGCGCAGGAGGCAATAGCTTTGGAATTTGAACGGGAGATTGCATCTGGCAGAATTAGCAAGCTGACTTGTGAAAACGATCTTTCAATCGTGGCTATCGTTGGTGAGAATATGAAACACTCAGCCGGGATAGCAGGTAAGCTTTTTCATACGATTGGGAAAAACGGCATAAATGTGGTTGCAATTGCTCAGGGTGCCTCAGAACAAAATATATCCTGGGTCGTCAAGCATTCGGATTTAAGAAAGACATTGAATGTTGTTCATGAAGCTTTCTTCCTTTCGCCATATGTTGAATTAAACATCTTTTTGGTTGGGACAGGAACTGTAGGTCGCGACCTGCTCGATCAGATAGGAAGACAACAGGAAAAACTGAAGAAAGAGCATCGTCTTAAATTAAAACTTGCAGGCGTTGCAAATTCCCGAAAGATGATTTTTGACCGCGAAGGGATTGACGTGTTGGAGTTAAAACAGAATATGAGCCAGTGTGAAGTTAAATCTGATTTAAACTTGTTTTGTAAGACAATGGTCGAAATGAACATGTTTAACTCCGTTTTTGTTGATTGTACAGCTGATGATAAGGTTGCAAACCATTATCTTTTTGCTCTTGAGAATTATATTTCGGTAGTTGCGGCCAACAAAGTGGCAGCCTCATCTGAGTATAAACGTTATCGTGAACTTAAGGAGATGGCAGCCAACCACGGCGTCAAATTTTTGTTTGAAACAAATGTTGGTGCCGGACTTCCTTTGATTTCAACCATCAATGATTTGATGCATTCGGGTGACCGGATTGTGAGGATTGAAGCAGTGCTATCGGGAACGTTGAATTATATCTTTAATACATTGAGTAAAGATATCCCGTTCAGCAAAGCAGTGAGATTGGCTAAAGAGATGGGATATGCAGAACCTGATCCACGGATCGATCTGAGCGGGATTGATGTGATCCGAAAACTGGTTATATTGGCTCGTGAATCAGGATATAAGATTGAGAAAGAAGAAGTTGAAAATAATTCATTTATTCCGCAGAAATATTTTAGTTCGTCTATGGATGATTTCTGGAATACAATCGGAGAAATGGATGATGTGTTTGAAGAGCAGCGTCTTGTACTTGAGTCGAAACGGCAGAAATGGCGTTTTGTTGGGGTTATGAACGAGGGGAAAGCTTCGGTATCGCTTGTAATTGTGGATCCGGGCCACCCATTTTATGACCTTGAAGGTAGTAATAATATTTTGCTTCTTACCAGTGAGCGATACAATGAATATCCGATGCTGATTAAGGGATACGGAGCAGGTGCTGCAGTTACTGCAGCCGGCGTTTTTGCCGATCTGATCAAAGTGTCGAATATTTGATTTTTTTAAGTAATTAATAGATAATGAAGTATATAGTTATTCTGGGTGATGGAATGTCCGATCAGCCCGAAATTGAACACGGAGGGCTGACACCATTGATGGCAGCCCAAATACCAAATATTGACCGTCTCGCAAAGTTAGGAAGATCGGGGCTTTTAAAAACGATTCCTGAGAGGCTTCATCCAGGAAGCGAGGTCGCAAATCTTGCTGTTCTTGGTTATGATGTCGAAGCCGTCTTCGAAGGGCGGGGAGTTATTGAAGCTGCAAGTATCGGTGTCGCTCTTGAGGAGGGGGATCTTGCGTTAAGATGCAACCTTATTTGCATTTCGGACGAAAAGATAAAAAACCATTCTGCCGGGCACATCTCCACTTCAGAGGCTATTGAGTTAATTGATGCACTGAATGAAAAGTTCGGTAATGAGAAGGTCTGTTTTTATCCTGGTGTTTCGTACAGACATTTGCTTGTAATAAAAGGTGGAAATAAATCACTTAAATGCATTCCTCCGCATGATGTTACCGGCACACCAGTGGTTGATGTGCTACCTTCAGCTGCAAATAGTGCGGGCGAAGAGACGGCGAATCTTTTACTTGATTTGATTCAGGGATCAAGAGAACTGCTCGAAAATCATCCGATTAACCTGATTCGGAAGTCTGAAGGAAAGGACCCCGCCAACTCTGTATGGCCATGGTCTCCAGGCTATAAACCTTCGATGAAAACATTAAAAGAGATGTTTGGTATAGGAAGCGGTGCTGTTATTTCTGCGGTCGATCTGATCCAGGGTATCGGAGTTTACGCCGGTCTTGATGTGATAAAAGTTCAAGGAGCCACCGGATTGTATGATACCAATTATGAAGGTAAGGCGGAGGCTGCCCTTGAGGCCATTAAAACCCGTGACTTTGTTTATCTTCACATTGAGGCAAGCGATGAAGCTGGCCATGAAGGGAATTATGATCTGAAACTAAAGACTATCGAATACCTTGATTACCGTGTTGTAAAATACCTGGTTGATGAGATTTCTAAAATGGATGAACCTGTAGCGATTGCGATTCTTCCCGATCATCCGACACCCTGGAAACTGAAAACCCACACGCGTGATGCGGTCCCTTTCCTGATCTGGTATCCGGGTATTAAGCCTGACGGTGTGATGCGATATGATGAGATAGCTGCACGCGAAGGTAATTATGGAACGCTTCAGAGTCAGCAGTTTATGCAGGAGTTGTTGAAATCTCATAATTAGGATCGATATTTCCCGCAAGGAGAGCTTTGTTTGGTTTTAACTTCATCAGATTCCTCACTTCGTTCGGAATGACTGGGTTTAGTTTTATAGTTGTTGAGGTCAGGCCGGCCTCGCCGGCATGACCTCAACAACTCCTTTTATAATTTACAGTTGTCATTCCGAATGAAGCGCAGCGGAATGAGGAATCTCATTTATGAATCCATT
>CAIOOC010000337.1 GCA_903859795.1 uncultured Bacteroidia bacterium | reverse complement strand
TCATTAGCAGAACTATTAGCCTGTAATCCACAGTGAATCGCCGATTTGCCCTGTTGTTAATCAAACTGTTAAATCATGTTAAATTTCCTGCACATCAGTTTTAAAAAATAAATGGGATAAATAAATTTACAACCCGAAAATTTTAAATCTATAGTTTATGGATATCATTGTGGATAAAATTACCAAAATGTATGGTCCGCAAAAAGCCGTCGACCATTTAAGTTTTAATGTAAAAACCGGTGAGGTGCTTGGTTTTTTGGGGCCAAACGGAGCAGGAAAGACGACTTCAATGAAGGCGATAACCTGCTTTCTCACGCCCAACGAAGGGGATATTTTTGTTGGAGGTGTCTCAGTGAGGGACAATCCGGATGAAGTGAAGAAGCACATTGGCTATCTGCCTGAAAACAATCCGCTTTATTTCGATATGCCGGTTATCGATTATTTGAAGTTCGCCGCCCGATTGCAGGGAGTAGGTAAAGACAGCTTAAATCAGCGTATTGTAGATATGGTTCAAATATGCGGATTAAAAGGAGAAAAGCATAAGAAGATCAAGGAACTTTCAAAAGGTTACAGACAACGTGTCGGTCTGGCTCAGGCACTAATTCATGATCCTGAGGTGTTGATTCTGGATGAACCTACCAGCGGGCTCGATCCTAACCAGATTGTTGAGATCCGCGATTTAATAAGAACAATCGGTCGGGAAAAAACTGTCATTCTAAGTTCACATATTTTGGCTGAAGTTGAAGCAACGTGTGACCGGATTCTGATAATCAACGAAGGTAAGATTGTTGCCAACGGAACATCAGAGGAACTTAGACGCCAGGCGCAGGGAAATGAAATTTTAAAAATCAGTGTTGAAGGTGGAAACCGAAATTCTGTGTATGAACTTCTAAAGAAACTGCCTACCGTTGAAATGGTTAACCTGGTTGGCGAGGATCCAAAATCTTTTGAAATACATTCACTGAAGGGGAAAAACTCCGCCAAGGCCATTTTTGGTCTTTGTGTTGAGAAGGGCTGGTACCTTAATCAGCTTACTCCGGTTGAAACAAAACTGGAAGACGTTTTCAGGAAAGTAACTTTAAAATAAAATTCAAACAAATGAAACAGATAATAATCGTTGTTATTCGCGAGCTTCAAAGCACTTTCGACTCGCTTATGGCTTATATTATGATTGTCGCCTTTTTGGGTTTCAGCGGGTTTTTTACCTGGCTTTATGGGTCGGATGTATTTTTTAGTGGACAAGCCAGCCTGCAATCATTTTTTGCTATTGCCTATTGGACACTTTTCTTTTTTATTCCTGCGCTGACAATGAAACTTGTGGCAGAAGAGAAGAAAACCGGAACAATCGAAATGCTGCTGACCAAACCTGTTACTGATTGGCAGATTTTATGGGGAAAATTCTTATCTACTCTGCTTTTAATCGTTATTGCCCTGGTACTCACATTGCCCTATTACATTACCGTAGCCAATCTAGGGAAGGTTGATCACGGGGCCATTATCACAGGCTATCTCGCCCTTATTCTGATGAGTGCTACCTATATCAGCATTGGTATTCTGACCAGTAGCCTGACCAACAATCAGATTATAGCTTTTCTACTGGCATTGTTAATCGGCATATTCTTTCACATTATTTTTGGTCTTCTGGCTGGTAACCTTTCAGGCATACCTGGTTCTGTTTTTCAATACCTGAGCATTTCGACTCATTTTGATTCGATGTCACGGGGAGTTATTGATTCGAAAGATCTGATATATTTTGGTTCAATCATCATATTGGGGATGGTTGGAGCTGAAGCAATATTGGCTAAACGAAATATGAATTAAATCGCGGGAAATGGAATAGCCATGGTTGAGAAATCACAATTAGGAATGAGTCTTTTCTTATGTCTATTTTACAATTAAGAAATAAATTATAAGCGCATGAAAGCACGAAAATCTATCATTAACTATCTGATAATTATTTTTATCATAGTGATTCTGATTAATATTCTAGCCTACAGATTCTTCTTTAGGCTCGATTTTACACAGGATAATCAATATACACTGAGTCGGGCCACGAAATCTATGCTTAGCAAACTTGATGATCCAATTACAGTGACTGCCTACTTCTCCGATGACCTTCCCCCCGCAATTGGACAAACAAAGTCTGAATTTAAGGACATTTTGGTTGAATATGCCAGTCGTTCGAAGGGAAATGTCCTTTACGAATTCGTTAATCCGAATAAGGATCAGGCCTCGGAAACAGAAGCGATGAAAGCTGGTGTTTCATCAGTGATGATTAATGTCAGGGAGAAAGATCAAACTGTTCAAAAGAAGGCTTTTCTGGGCGCCGTTCTCAAGTATGAAGGGAAAAGTGATGTGATCCCCTTTATACGTCCTGGAGAATCAATGGAATATACTTTATCAGCAGCCATTAAAAAACTGATCACAAATGATAAACCTTCTGTTGGTTTTATTCAAGGTAACGGAGAGCCAACCTTATCTTCATTTCCACAAGCATCAAATGAACTGAAAGTGCTTTATAATGTCGAATCGGTGAATTTGACCGATTCGACCAACCTATCCAAATACAAAACTCTTTGTTTGATTGCTCCAACAGATTCGATTTCAGATAAGAAATTGAAATTACTCGATAAATACCTGTCTAATGAAGGGCATCTGTATCTGGCAGTTAACCGCGTAAATGGCGATTTGTCAAAGGCAATGGGTATGGAAGTCAAGACCGGGCTTGAGAGATGGCTGGCTCAAATTGGAGTCAAAATAGATCCGGTTTTTGTCGTTGATTCCCGTTGCGCCAATGTTTCTGTTCGCCAACAGCAAGGCGCATTTACATTTGACACTCAGATCCCGTTTCCATATCTGCCAATAATTTCCTCATTTGCCAAACATCCGGTAACGCAGGGTCTTGAATCGGTAGTTCTTCAGTTTGCAAGTCCTATTTCGTTTACAGGAGATACTTCAAAGGTGAAATTCCTGCCGTTGGCATTTACCTCTGAAAAATCTGGAGAAGAGAATGCTCCTCTTTATTTTAATGTTCAGAAGAAATGGGGTGAATCAGATTTTACACGACCAAAACGTGCTGTGGCAGCGCTGCTAGACGGCAAAATTTGTGGTGATAAAAAATCGAAAATGGTCGTAATCAGTGACGGTGATTTTGCTGTTAATGGGGAAGGTCAGCAGGCTCACCAGCTACAGCCGGATAATTTGAACCTGATGGTTAATGCGATCGACTGGTTGTCAGACGACACAGGATTAATTGAATTACGCACCAAAAGTATTACCTCACGCCCGATAAAACAAATGGAGGACGGCACCAAGCTCTTATTGAAATATCTGAATTTTTTATTGCCTATCATCCTGATTATCATGTATGGAATATTCAGAATTCAGCGAAACCAGATGATACGGCTAAAACGAATGAGTGAAAATTATGTGTAATGCTAAACAGAACGGATTATGTTTCGGAAATTAAATACAAAGGTCTTATTGATAGCCTTGATCGGCTTGCTGGCTGTTGTTGTTTGTGTATACCTTTTAGACAGGAGTACTGGAGAACGTACTTTTAAAGAATCGCTTGTTCATACCGATTCAGAGACAATCGATAAGATCAAATTACTCCCAAAGAACGGAGGACACAAGGGAATGGAGTTTGAAAAAAATGGAAACAACTGGACTGTTTCACAAAATGGCACAAGCTACCCCGCCGACAATTCAGCAATAATGGATCTGATTAACTCATTGAATCCGCTAAAAACTGAAAGTGTAGTTACTTCCAACCCAAACCATTTTAAAGATTTTGATATGAGTGATTCAACAGCCACTCGGGTTAAACTGATGAAAGGATCAAATGTTATTGCTGATTTGCTGGTAGGAAAATTTGACATTTCTTCCGGTCAGAAGATGAATACTTATGTACGGTTATTTAATGACAATGTTGTTTATTCAGTTGCTGGTTATTTGTCAATGGATGCAAACCGTGAATTGGATGCATTCAGAAGTCATAAAATTGTTGAGGGGAACAAGGCAGACTGGAGTAAGCTCGAGTTCAATTATCCTGCTGACAGTTCCTTTATTCTCGAAAAGCAAAGCGAAGGGAAATGGCATATTGGAATGGTTGACATTAACTCAGCTGACGTTGATAAATTCCTGGATCCGTTACAACACCTGACCAATTCGAAGTTTTCGACACATCTGCCCTCATCAAAACCAATTTATACCCTTAAAATTAGTGGCAGTAAGCTGGCTGTACCGGTTGAAGTGGATGGGTACAGCGACACTTCCGGTAATCTGATCATCAGCACCAGCCAGAATACCGGTAATTTGTTTGAAGGGAAAGATTTTATGGATAAAGTATTTCCAGGTAAAAAACTGTTTTTGAAGAAATAAATAATACGAATAAATTATTGAATAACCTTTCCCGCCAGATTAAAGATACTGGCGGGAAAGATTTTCTTTCCTCCGGAGAGCAATTATTTATTAAGCCTATATTTTTTTGGGTCACTCTATATTTAATCTTTTTCCAATAAGCTGCGAAAGAAGTCTGTAATTATGTCCGTAATGATGACCACCACCCAAAAAATCATGGTCGCTTATACCTTCAAGATTTTTCCGGCAGATCGATAATTTACTGTCATCGCAAATAATATACGACCTATGTGGTTTCATTTTTAACAACTCGCTATAGATATCGGTTCCTTTTTTATCTTCAAAAATATAGTCTGTCGGTTTTAATCTGAATATCGCTTTTTGACTGGGTCCAATTAGTATTATATCAGCCAGTTGATTTTTGTATTTTTCATCGAGGTTGTTTACCCCAAATGGGATAACTTCGGCACCCATTGAATATCCGATAAATATTACTTTTTTGCGGCTCCATTTTTTATTGTATTGATTGATTATAGACCCCAGGTCGTGGCCTAATTGGGCGGGATTCTTTTTGGACCAGAAATAATTCTTGGTATTTAGTACCACCACTGGTATCTTCTTAACATTCAGGTAATGAACAATTGCTTTATCAAAATTAAGGTATCCAAAATCACCTGTTAAAAAAAGGGCATAAAAATCGCTATTCCCGGGAGAAACCGATTCAATTATCGGTAACTTCTTCTTCTGAATTTTTTGGGCAAAAAGCGGTGCTTCGCACAAAACCGTCATTATTATGAACACTTTACATAAAGTCATCAAATATAATTTCATCAAGTATAATAGTGATTAATTCAATTCTTGCCTTTAATTCTTTGGGCAAAGTTGAAAAAAACTTCTTAATCATGAGAATATTTATTAGGTAGATTGTATTTCTTAACAATCTTTTATGGTATCATAAGCAGTGTAACCTAAAAATTTGCTGATCCCATTGCCCTTGCAGGTCGAAAAGCTGGATGATTCAACTCTGTTTTCAGATTCCGAATTAGTAATGAAAAAGTTCGGGAATCTAGACAACTCTAAATCCACATTAAATAGTGCAATCAGATTAATAATGTGAAATGAACTCATTCCAACTATTCCATGCAGATTCAAGTGTGATTGTATATATTTCTTTAAAATTGGTTTCTATTTTATCTTTAGAATCTTCAAATTGGCTTAGTTTAGTATATCCTTTCATTTTCTCTATCCCATATTTGTCGATTAGAAATCGGACAAATGATCCGGAAACGGGATAGGTAATGTTTGAATCATAATTTCCAAAAGTATTCGTGCCGATTAAATCCTGCAGAGGAGGTAGTTTGTTATCCTGTTTATAATTCCTGGATAATAAATTAAAATCCTGGCCATTCCATCCAGGAATAAAATCGGTATTCGGATAACTTACTTGAAATGCAACAGCGATTCCTTCGTTAAAAAGCATTATTTAAGTTGTAATCAATGAAATTATTGATAGACAAATTTATTGATAAATATAAAAAATGGCACAAATTAGCCTGGGGATTTCTTTAAATTGAATCTGTTCCCTTTCAAATTCAACCTCAAACTTGTGTAATGAACGCTCAATCCTATTTTCTGGTTATTTATTTAGGTACTTTTGATAACCTATGAGAACGAAGTTAAATATGATCTTATCTTGCTATTCCGCACTATATTAATTACTTATCCGTCGTAAACGGATATAATCGATTATATCCGTTTAACGTGAAGCTTGACCGTTTTTTATGTCTTACTTTTAATCATACTAATTTTAAAAGATATGGAAAACAAAATGTCGTTCGTGATTAGTGAGGAAGCAAAAGCCAATATTAACAAGGCTATGCAGACTATTATTGAGAACCTGCCAGGACTTGTTAACCTCAAGGCCCTTGACCGTCGTAAGTTGCCCAAAATGGGAGATAAGTCATTTGCTTTTGTCTCCAAGTCTTTCGAATATGCCATGCAGAACCCGAAAGTTGTTCCGGCTTTCCTGGATATGGCAGAATTTGAAAAAGAAACAATTGGAACTGCGGAACTAAAAAAAGTGCTGATTCCAATGCGTCAGCTTGTCGAGAAGCTGGATGACACGACGCTGCTTGCAGGAAGTGATGCATTATCATCTGCACTGGTCTTTTATACTGCATTAAAAGGGGCAGCCAAGGCAGGGGAACCGGGAATGAAGACGGTTTATGCAGATTTACAGTCACGTTACCCGGGTCGTTCGAAGGCGAATACACCAGTCAATTAGGTTATCAGCTAGGTTTTTCTGATCGGGAATCATTAAATTGCCACTTTATCAGGAAATATTTCCAAAATAAAGCGGCAATTTTATTTGTTGTTTTTTAATGCTTCAGTTTACCAGGTATGTTTAGAAATTTTCTTCAAAAATGACTCCCTGAACTCCGATGTTTCAGAAATTATCTTCCATTAATCAATACCATAACTTGAACGCGCAGAAATCAGCCTGTAACTATCAGTGCCGATCTTCAAATTTACTTACGTTAGCTTCTAATTCGCAGTAATTTTCTTATTATGATCAGTATTTTTCTTTTAAACTGAAGAGCTGATCTACCTGATTGAATATCTGCCGGGCAATTTATTTGTGAGATTCAGCATTTCCCGAGCAAAAAGAAGCAGTTTGGAAGCTCGGTACTGAAATGCCGGAGCAACGATCTGAAAGCTGAAGATTCGGATCCGTGCGTTTTAATATCGGGATTCCTCATTCTGATTAAAAAGGTTCACCTGGAAAGTTATGAGCAGCATAGTCGCAGCAAAGGTCGGGTCAGACGATTTTAAACTGCCTTGTTCTAATGACCGTGATTAGAAATCGCGAGACCCATTTAGTTCAGCTCACTTTTGCGTAACACTTTTCTTCCTGAAAGACCATCTGCCAAATCTAAACAGGAGGATATTTTGATAATTATTAAGTAAATTGAGTTGCCAAAAATATAACATGCTCAAAACATGTTAAATAACATGCCTTTTTAATTACGTTAGATTTATTTATTTCATTTTATCTTAATAAATTTGAAGATCATTGCTGTTGTTGTAACTTATATTGTTAAGCCTGGGATGTAATTGGCAAGTATCTGGCAGATTTTT
>CAIOOC010000336.1 GCA_903859795.1 uncultured Bacteroidia bacterium | reverse complement strand
TTAAGCAGGCTCATTATCCCTTTTAGCACATTTTTTGCAAAATTTACCAGCCAGTTCCATGCCTGCAAAATTGCTTTACCAATGGTTTTCGCCATATTAACAATCCACTGCCATGCGCCGACTATCATCTTTCCGAGTTGTTTGGCTTTGTCAACCAACCAGTTCCAGCCACTGATTATTGCTTTTCCAATTTTTAATGCCATTGCGATAACCCAGTCAAGGGCCCGGGTAATCATCATTGACAATTTGCGTGTAAATGTTTGAATCCATTTCCAGGCTTCAGTAATAGAATCGATTATCAATTTTCTGGCAAAAGCAATGATCAGGTTCCATGCCCTGATTATCACCATTCCAACCTGGCGTGCCATTGCCTGGATCCAGTTCCATGCGTCAGTAATTGCCATGGCCAGCCGAGATGCTGCTGCCTGAACCCAGTTCCAGGCATTGGTGATCGCAAGAGCCAGATTCCGGGCCACAGACTGTACCCAGTTCCATGCATTTGTGATATTTTGGGCTATCCGGGATGCAATGTTTTGAATCAGGTTCCAGGCATTGGTGATTGCCATCGCCATACCTGATGCCATTGACTGAACCCAGTTCCACGCATTTGTAATCCCCATTGCGAGCCGGGAAGCCAGAACTTTTACCCAACCCCATGAGGCGGGAAGGCGCTGACCCAGCCGTGCAGCAGTAGCCTGAATCCAGTTCCAGGCAGAAGTAATGGACATGGCAATATTGGAAGCTACATCCTGAACCCAGTTCCAGGCGTTTGTGATAGCCATGGCCAATCGTGAAGCTATTGACTGGATAAGGTTCCAGCTATTGGTGATCCCCTGAGCTACTCTGGAGGCAACTGTCTGAATCCAGTTCCATGAGGCAGTTATCCCCTTCCCTACCCGGGCGGCCGCACCCTGGATCCATTTCCAGGAATTGGTTATTCCCATATTAATCCTTGTGGCCAGACCCCTGATCCATGTCCATGCAGATGTAACCGCCTGACCAATGCCTGAAGCAATACCCTGGATAAAGGTCCATGCGGCGGCGACTCCAAGCCTTATATTTGTTGCAACATTTCTGATAAAGGTCCATGCTTCAACAATACCGGAGCCTATCGCTGAGGCTATATTTCTGATCCAGGCAGTGGCAGCACTTATTCCGCCACCAATAGCCTCTCGTACATTGTTAATGATATCACCTAATGCTCCGGCGACAGCACTTGCACCTTGTTTTGCATCATCGAGAAGCCCTCTCTGTATGCCGGAGGAACCAGTCTGGATTGGTTGGCGTTGCAAGGTAGTCTCAGTGCCACTATTTAGCTTTTCGGTATTTTGCGCCGGACCATTTGCAGCTCCCTGCTGGACAACATGGGTTAGTTCGTGAGCCAGCAATTGTTTCCCTCGCGGGGATTGTGGCTGATACTGACCCGCTCCGAAAAAGATATGATTCTGATATGTAAAGGCTTTGGCATTAAGTTGATTGTTCAACTGTTCGGCCCCCTGATCGTGATGAATCCGGACATTGGAGAAATCGTTACCGAAACGGGGTTCCATAAAACTTCGTGTTTCAGCAGGTAAAGATTGGCCGCCGGATGTTTTATTTTTTATAGCTGTCTCGGTCTGGGCAGAGGTAACAGAGGAAGTACTGTTCCCACCCTGGTGCAGAGGCTCTTCAGCGGAAGAAGTTGCATTTGATTCCTTTCTTTGTATACTGTTCTTCTGATGAGTTTCAAGATCTTTTTCATGTCCGTGTTTCCCTGATACTGACATCCGCATCACTTTATCAGCCATGTGGTCGGCTTCGACTTCATACTTATCACCGGGCGTGTTAACTGCAAGTTTTGTCTGAACGGATGGGGGAGCTTTAACAGTGGCAGGGGCAAAGAAATCTCCGCCAGCCTTCGCAAAGAATGGCTGCGACGGCTGCGTTTTTAAAGTAGCCGAAGTTGAGTGTGCATGGGATGATTTATCTGCCGTTGCTTTCATGAAATCTTACTTTTTAATTAAATGAACCACTATAGGCACATTAGGACACATTAGCCATTTCTGTTCCGTAATAAATAGGCTAAAATCCTTCTGTTGTGATCTAATGTGCCTATTGTGGTTATCGTTCCTTTCTAAATTCTCCACTCAACCCATAACATATCCTTCATCCAGGGGAGTTTGATCATTGAGATCCCCCATGGAAGCTGATCGAGCAAAATATCAAATTCACGTGATTCGACCTGTAAAAGCCAGTCTCCGTCATCCTTTCGTGAAACCTTGCCAGGCCTAACCAAAAAATTACCCCTTAGTCCATCAGGTGTCGTGCTCCGTAACGCTTCCCAATGCTGTATAACGGCTCCAAGCAGATTGGAAGCTTCAATCTGTTCAGTTTCATCGGGAGCGACAGTTAAAGGAACAGGTTCCGTAAGAGATATTCCACATAGAATTTTTGGCAAGACCAGCTCGTATTCAGGCGATTCCGTTTCTCCGGTGACCAGATAATGAAGCAGACTGAGCGCCCTTTCGGGCCGCAGGATTGCATCTTCACCTGCAATTCCCAATTCCTCAAATAACTTCAGAAGGAACGGGTGAAGCAGCACCAATCCGGCATTATCAATGAAAATACCGTGTTTGATATCTGTATTCTGAATTTCCTCGGTCCGGATTACAATACCAGCAGGCTGTTTTTGAAGAACGATCTCCTCAAAGGTTTGTTTTACCTCTTCTTTCCGGACAATGCTACTTTTTTCAACTTCGGAAAGAACAGGTGCAAAAATCTTTGAGACAATCAACTCTGATTCAGGCATTGTTCTCAATTCCCAAAGTACGTTTCGGATGATTTCAACCTTCCCAACCTGAAGTGAAGAAGTTAACTGAAGAATACCTTTTTGAAGAACCAGTTTCTTCAAAAACTGAAGACGATCCTGAGTCAGGGTAATATCATCTGCCGACTGAAGCAGCTCCTCCAATTCCTTAATAACCAGGAACAATTCGGGAGATACTTGATGAAGCAACCTTCGGATAAAAACGTCAGAAAATTGGAGTGTCAATCGTTTGGCTGCATTCACGGATTTCAGGACCTCCATTATTTTTGAGACCGGAACAATTTCCCGGGAAACGGATTGATTGCTAACTAGCACTCCGGTAATAACTTCTTCCAGACTTTTATCCTGAGGCAATTTAAAGGACCATGGAAGAGTCCCTTCAGAGAGAAAAAAGGTAAAAACATCCCATATATTTTGGTAACCACTCCGGATATAAGTGCCTTCATTGTCCCTCAGCGGAGTATTCAAAATTGCCTTACCTGCCTCATGCTTTAGGCTTTTTTTCAAAGCTTCAGCTACTGCATATGCTAGTTCGTATTCTATTCCGTCAAGGCTGATAGTACCCGCATCGATTTCAAGTTTGTCTATCTTAAGATAACTACCGGATGGAGCACATTGATCCAGAATTTCTTCAATTACAGGAACTAATTTTCTATAATACAAATCCGTCAACAGATTTTGCAAGGCAAAACCATCTGATTCCGATCCTTTCAGATCGACATGCAGGTATTGTTCACGGATAAAATGTGTCATTGTTAAATCGGACTTTCATTAAACATAAAACATCCATTGTCATTTATCACCGTTAACCTCACGTTTCCAACTGGCTTCTGAACAATAGCCTTGACCTGCTTACCGGCATAAAACGGTTCATCGCCATCGGTATTCATCAGGTCCCAAACCCATGAATTCACATTTGTATCTTTAGAAATTCCCTCAAAAACAAATGTATTTTGATCTAATGGCTTGATTCCCAGTTCGGGTTTGAGCATTGTGCCGGTGCATATCTTTGCATAATCAGTCCCTGAGCATTGATTCCGCTTGAGGCCATCAAAAGCAGGGATTAAGGTTTGAACTTTCATCTCACGGTTCAAGGTAATTGTCCCGTTGAATGGTTTCCCGGAATCATCCGGTTCATTCGTATACCTGAAATTTAAAGCAAGTCCCTGTATTGGTTTTGATACCTTATATTCAAATTCAAGATTAAAGGTTTCGCAAACGAACGATTCAATACGAAGGACACCGAACGGATCGCTTATTGCAGGTTCATAGGTAATCACTAACCGGTTCTTCCCGGAATCGCCAAAGAGTTCAACCAATGATTTTTGAATGGTATCGTTCAGATTCCCGATCATTTTAATCATTGCATTTGTGTAATCCTTATTCAGTACGTCAACAGACATCTGCAATAAATCAACAGAACCGGGAAGATTGATTGTTTTCCCGTTGAATCTGAAGATAATATCTGATGTCGCAGTATACATCCGGTAGAGTGATCCTTTCCCAGCAGGTTGCAGCCATAGTCTGTAGGCCCACTTTGCAGAATCGCCTCCACATGGAAGGGTGCACGGTTTTTCGCAGATATGGTTCAGAGTAGTGGAAACAGCAATGCCTTGGCTGTCTGTGATTGTAATAACAGTATCCGTAGAAGAAGGTATCGGATCACTCTGATAATCAAAACTATTCACTTTCCCTAAATTGGCGGTGTAGGGCGAGATACCCCCCGTGATCTGAAAAGTTGCGACATATTCACCCTGAACTCCGACGCATTCATAATTCGGCGTTCCCAAAGCCAGATGGGCCGGTATTGTGATCTGCTGCTGATCAGAGACAGTTCCTGTAGAATCTCTCAAGATCAATGTGTAATTTCCGGCAGATAATGGGAAATCACCTGACAGATCCGCATAATCAAGAGCGTTGACTTTTATCTGATAAGGTGCCGTTCCACCAATGGGAGTCACTGTAATCGCAGCATTGTCATCCGAATTGGTCAGCCCTACTGCCACGTTAAAATTCAGGGGATCCTTCGGCAGGACATATTGAATCGGAGAGCAATCGGAACAACAGATATAAGGCAGATAGAAATCTGCAATCACCGTTCCGTCGGCAAATTCGTTAACCGTTTGGGCAATGATCTGTTCGGCCGTCTTTAACTGTAAACGCTTAGTTGCTACTGTATCCACACTGGTAAATTGCTTAGCCAACTCATTAATAATTAATTGAACATCAGGATCAACTAATGCTGTGTCGCTTTTAATCTGTAATCGTCCCAAAGCTTTGGTAATGGTGTCGGAAGTATTTGAACCAAAACCTACTTGTTGGAAACCTGATTTTAGGGTGTCAAAACTGGCTGCGGCATCAGCGACGAGGCGAATCGGGGTAGGATTGTCGTGGTAAACAACAATGAATGTTCCCCCGATCGGAACTCCCCCTTTGTGCTGGATTCCCGGGTTCTTTTGAAGGAAGTAACTCAGGAACATTTTCTTCTTTACCTCGGTCAGCCTCCTGATGTATTCTTCGCCGATTGAACGGAAAGCCTCCATCTGGCTCGCATAACGCACAGCTTCAATCAGATTAAACAGGTTATTCCATTCTGTACTGGCTGCGTCAGCCTGTGCTTTGAACTGAACGTTTAAGGTCTGAAGCTGAATATACAAATTATGGAATTCAACAAGGTTAAAATCTTTAAGAGCACGGTTTTTCAGGTAATTACAAATATCCAGAAGCACCTGGGCATATGAGGCAGTTGCCCGAATAATAGCACTTTCACCAATAAATGCATCCTGAATATTCACGGCGCCAGCATTTTGGTATGATGACAACCTGTTAATCCTAGATTTTCGCATCGTGGCATACTGCAATTCAAGCAATGCTCCAAATGTTGAAGGCTGGATGGTTACATCGGGATTGAAGGAGTTTATCAAGGCCACTTTTGGCATACTTGTAAGGGCTATTTCCCTGCTAATTTTCTGCTGGTAAAATGATGCTAGTGTTTTGCCCAGTGCGCTGATGAACTCATCCCTTAAAGCGTCAAATAAAGCTTCAAGGTCTTCGAATCTGCACGATTCCTTGGTCAGGTCAACTGCCTGCCGGGCATCAAACTGGCCGGTTCGTAAAGCTATAACTTCAATTGGTAGACGGTTTGTTGTTTTAATTTCAAGTAGGGTGCTCATCACCGTTTTCACGTTTTTACCAAGGTGACCTTCAATACGTAAGAAGTTATAAGGTTCCAGGTCATACTTCAGAGGGCTGGCCACAAAAACTGGTGCAGCGGGGTGATATTCGTCTGAACGGTAGCTCAGGTTCTGATTGGCCCTGTTACGTTTTGTTTTTTCGACATTCCACATTTGATAAAGCGGCGGAGTTCCTGTCTGAAGGTAATAATAAGGAATCGCTTTGACTGAAAGCGGGACATCTGCCAGCTTACTGGGGGTTATCCGGATAGGAATAAACTTGCGGGCAACCTCTTTATTGATGAAATCCGGGGGAGTAGGATTATTTGTAAAATGGCTGACCATCTCAACCAGACGCCCAAATAACTGCATCACTTCTGCTTTTCGTTCTTCACACCCTTTAATAGCGGGAGAGGAGAGAAAATCATGCCGGTAGATGCCGGGATTTTTCAGATAACCAGGGTATACCAGTCCGAGCATCAGATGGCGCGGGAAAAGATCTTCGGGAGGACAACAGGCGCACAGCAGGTTTGCACCTTTCCAGCGAAACTCTTCATAGGCCTGGATCAGGTCGTCGAAGAGATCCAGATAATACTGGAGGAACCTAACCTGACCTGTATCTGTTGGAACGCTGTCGAGAAATCCGAACTTCTTAGTAAATCCTGCAAACGGATCAACCGGATAAACGTCCTGAAACATTGGAGCAAAAGCTTTATAAGCGGAAGAAAGTGCCTTACCTGTTGAGGCAGCTAATTTGTTATTGTGGAAAAGTGCCAGAAAAGCGGCGAGCACCTCATTCGAAGTGACAGGTGAGGTGTTTGGGACATTGAAACGCGGAAGGCGCAAATCGGGTAAGTTGAGGCGCGACAACAGTGCAGATTCTATATCAGTGGCAGTATAGGCTGTCCCTAATTTATTTGCCTGGGCAATTATTTTGGTCAGATCATCCATGCCGATTAACAACCGCCTGATCGTCGCGGTTACCTCACCTCCTTTATCGTCACAATTGCTGGCGCTGCAATTTCGGAGCACCTCTTTTTTCAGCTCCAAAAACAGGATTACAGCCTTATTATCCAGGAAACCAGCATCTTTACCAAGCAACGTAGTGTTTGGTTCTCCGGCAGGGAACATCTGCCAGAGAGGATACTGGAGCATATTCCCGCCTGATTCATATTTAAACTGAGGGTAGACCACTTCAACAGGAAGTGTGTAGCTTTGGTAAGAAACCAATGTCACATCCACTGGTTCGATTAACAGGTAACCTGCAGAGCCTACTCCGCAACCTCTGTTGATATGGATGATTTTGTCATTCCCGTTTATGTCCAGACGGATCTCAAGTCCACATTCAATACCGATGCCAATCAGATTGGCCCGGGTGAGTCGCTCCTGTTCGTCGAGGTAATCGAATATCTGGTTCAGTTGACAGCTGGTCAGCACCTGGTTGGTTTCGAAAAACGGATAACTATCTTGGATCGGTTTCATAATAAATGCTGTTTTTGGATGATATTATAACTCCTTTAATTCAATTCGTTGATTTATAGTGTCACATTTCGTTTTAATGGATAATTTCCAAGGGCAGTGCTCCCAAGACGAACAGGATTCTGATCACTCCCGTCATCACAGTCGTGCAGCGTTGCCCCAGGGTAACTGTTTTTTAGCTGACTCAGTAAGTTCACTACCTTCCAAAGACTATAGGAGACTTTTATGTAGGATTGGTATTTTATCCATAGGAAGTCAGCGACCTTTTGATCTGTTCCCGTTTTGTACGGTATTGCCGGACAAAGGTTAATAGCCGGAGATTTGAAAGCTGAAAAATCTTTTAGCCCGTGGCCTGACTCCAGGTTAACTCTCATCCATTGATAGAATGACATTCCATATGCATTGATCACCTGGGAGGCACAGCCACAGATATTAAAAGATGATGCAGGAAGATCATTCGCGATATTGGCTTTTAGTATTGCCTCAATATTATCCTGCAGGCGTTCTTCTGTCCAGTCGATTGCAGCATTCTGCTTAATCCACTGGCACCATGCATCTTCAAAACGTTCGAACTGCCACCCGTTTAAGGTTATATCTTTGAAGTAGGCGATCATTAAATCAAGTATTTCTGTCCAGAGAGAGGCATCTATCAGGACAGTACATGTTAGGTCTGCCGCTTTCAGCGATGAGAATACCTTCTTCAACACTGCGTCGAGTGCATCGGCATGCCAGTAATTGAGCGTTTTGTCGGCATACCATGCAGCGAAAATATCTGAGAACAAGGTGTAAGCTGCCAGGGCGCACGTGCAGGCTTCGTCGTTTGTTGGCCGGATTCCTCCTGCAGTAAGTCCTTTATCGATGAATAAAGCAGCTAATTTCAACAGGAACGGGTCGCATGGATTTTCTATAAAACCGTCATTCCCCACCCAGCAGATTTTGCCCAAAAGATGGGAAGGCAGCTCATAGCGGATCGTTCGGTCGGCAAACCGGCGCATTTCGAGGTTATCATTGAACGGAGCTGTCCAACCCGGCATAACATACGTAATCCTGAAAGAATAGGGATCTTCGTCTCCACAGGTTTTGCATGACCCATCGTTACAGGCGGGGTAAAGTGCATCACCTGGAAATTTAGGCCTGAGAAGCAAATGTTCAACCACTAACGCCTTCTCGTTTGCACTCCACGCCAGCAAATTATTCATCATTTCGACAGCAGACGCTTTGGAAGTAAATGTCTGAGGATAGGAACCTAACGGATTTCCGCCGTCATCTTTCAGATTGAGTATAAACTCTCCGCTGCTTTCGACTATCTCGTAAGCCTCAGAAAGGATCATCTGCCGGACAATTTTCTGGTAAGCAGTTTCTGTTGCCAACGCCACACTTGCAACGTTCACTTTTATTGTTCCGGTGAACCAAATTTTGTTGTTAATGTCTGAAAGGGCAAAACCCAGGGTATAAGGTCCTGGAGAAGTTCCTGTGACAGTCCAGCTAAAAGTCAGATCGGGAAAACCAAGTAAAAGGGATATCCGTTTTTCGAGCCCTGAGATATTTTCCGGATTGCAGAGCTGTTGGGTACAATTAAAAGCCCTGGCTCTATTATGGCTGATCCCGGGGTAATTCTTCAGAAATGAGATTTTATCTTCAATCAGGTGGGCAGAGGCAACAGATTTTCCCTGCAGGTCATTAAGCATCAGGGCATATTCGCTAAATTGCTCTCCAAAACGGGACATCAGGTGATTTAGAAAGCGGTTCCTTCGTTGCTGAAATTCTGTTATTGTTTCAGCCATTCCTTCGAGAACAGATTTAGTAAGACCGGTTACGATTTCATCATAGCCTGCAATGAGATCATTTGTGAACAACTTTACAAAATAGGTCTGATCAACCGAGGGATTAAGCGAGAATAGTTCAGGAACATGGGCGATCTGCGCAAAGGCGTTTCCAAGCAACTGTTCATAAATCAACAGGTAAGCCTTGAGTTGTTTTGCTTCCGCTTTACGGAGATCGGAAACCTGTGCCGGCAAACCTGCCGGTCCGGTTCCGTAGGTTGCAGGAAGTGAGTACTGAACCGGAAAGTAATCTTCGGTATTGGCAAAATTCCCTCCAGGAACCGGTAAATCGTTTTGTGCATTGGCAAATTTCGGCCGTTCAGCCTGACCGCGCAACTGGGTAAGCGTATCTTTCATTTCATCCATCCTGGGCAGAAAGGGGAGTCCGTTTTTATAGAACAAAAACCGCGAAAAATTCTGATAGAGGCGTGCCTGGTGCATGTCGCTGATATAGAGCAACCAGGAAGCACTTG
>CAIOOC010000335.1 GCA_903859795.1 uncultured Bacteroidia bacterium | reverse complement strand
CTGATGCATTACATATTGAACTTAAAGCAACAAAAAGATTTTAAATATAATGGAGAAACAAAATGAGTCAAGAATTTAACATACCAAATGTCCCATAATGAAAGTTTTTTGATGATCAAACTAAACGAATATAATCAGAAAGCAGATAACAATCGCAAAGAAGGCAACCCCTTCAATAAGTGCTGCTGCAACAATCATGTTTGAACGGATATCACCAACAGCTTCAGGCTGACGGGCAATTGCCTCTACCGCTGACCCCCCAATACGACCAATCCCGATACCTGCTCCAATTGCAGCCAAACCGGCTCCGATTCCTGCACCCATTTTTGCAATCGCTACATTTGCAGCTACTTGTAAAATTACAGCTAATGTCATCATACCAAATAATGTTTAATTAATTAAATTGTTCCTTCTATTATCTATTTCTGTAAAAATTTTCAAATCTTAATTCCGGAATACCTAAGCATGAGCCGGGTGAGAATGTCTTTCAAGAGCAAGTCCAATATAAAGTGCCGATAATAACGTAAATACATAGGCCTGTATAAAGGCAACCAGCAATTCCAAAATACCCATAAAAACAGTAAATGCAATGGATAATACCGATATTCCATAACCGGCAATAATACTTTTTTCGGCAAATATAAAGATCAAACTATAAAATCCTAAAGCTACAATGTGGCCTGCGGTTATGTTGGCGAAAAGACGAATTGTCAGGACAAATGGTTTAATAAAAACTCCCATGATCTCAACAATAGGCATCAATGGTAGGGGTAATTTAAGCCATAATGGAATGCCTGGCGCATTAATCAAATGAACCCAATAATCGCGAGAACCACTAAAACTTGTAATTACGAATGTGAAAAGAGCCAGAACCAGGGTAACCGAAATATCTCCTGTCAGATTTGCACCACCCGGAAAAATTGGAATAAGCCCCATTAGGTTATTGATGAAAATAAAAAAGAAAATCGTCAGCAGGTAGGGTAAATAGCGCTCATATTTTTCTTTACCAATTGATGGTTTGGCAATATCGTCGCATATAAAAACAACAATTGGCTCGATCCAGCTTTGAATTCCCTTGGGAGCCCTGGCAAAATTTTGACGGTATCTTTTGGCTACTGAAAGGAATATGAATAAGATAAGTGCAATACTTACAAAAAGCGAAGTGACATTTTTAGTAATTGAAAAATCCCAGGGCCTTAACTCTGATCCATCAGGCATAATTTCCACCAGTTTTCGCTGGTATTTTCCCTCCGATGCAACCTTAAATCCCTCGTATGACTCTTCTCCATGATGAAGATTTCCCGACATGAAAAAATGGAATCCGGAGTGTTGGCTGTAAACCATCACAGGTAATGGAATCGAAACATGTGTATGACCGATTGTGGCGATATGCCACTCGTAACTGTCTTTAATGTGATTGAAAATAAGATCTCCGGTGTTAAATTTCTTCGGAGAAATCGTATCCACTGCTGCGCGTTCCTCATTGGCTTTAAGCAGATTAGGACTAGCTGCAAGGGCAAATAAAATCAGGACTAATGATGTTAAAACTCTAATCATTGGGTTAATTTGTGGCACAAAAGTAGGTTAAATTGTCAGTTTTTCAAAAGTATTTTTTGATTATTTTTTAATGAAGCGAAGTACTTCACTAACTTCAAATACTGTAAAAATAAGATATAATATCATGAATGTCAACACGAAAGGAACCACTTGTGATCGATCAATCCATAAATAAATCAACATAAAAAAAAGATAAACCATCAATTTTAAGGTTACTGAACCCATAAATGCGGTAGTAAACTTCATTGTATTCTGCTCAGAAGCATGAATGATCCATAAATGACCAATTGTTGTCACTATCGCAATTAGTAGTATCTGGTACGGATACACAGATAAATAAAAATCCTTGAGTATTGTCGCGAATAATGCAGCTGTGACTGCGAAAATAACAATAGTAAACAGGCAAATTTTGATAATAAATTTTCCGGAAACAGAAGACATAGTACTTAAGCTTTGATTTTTTAAAACGTTATTTTAAACTTTCCCAATTTACAGGCTCAATCGGCTATTTTTTAAGTAAAGTTCTGAACAGGTGAAAAATCGCGAAAAGAGTCATAACAACTGTAAGCGTGATTGTAAAAACCGGCCCCTTCATTTTAAGCCATTTATCCAGTTGAATACCTCCCAGAACCCCTAATGCAGCAATTGCAATCATCTGAAATACAAGACTTGAATACTTCGAGTATTCCTTAAGGTAATTTGATTTC
Organism: uncultured Bacteroidia bacterium; assembly: GCA_903859795.1. Lineage (GTDB taxonomy): Bacteria > Bacteroidota > Bacteroidia > Bacteroidales > Prolixibacteraceae > JAAFHB01. Next base: position 11,175 of record CAIOOC010000335.1, on the reverse strand, counting down.
TCTTCATCGTCATTGATCCTTTTCGGCATTTTCAGGTATTTCTGTAATAGTTACGTTCAGTGTCCCTAATAGCATATCTTATCCATTGAAACCGGTGTAAAATAACAGGAACGCAAATATAGTTATTAATCCCGATTACGGAATTAAGCCTTTAGGAGATATCTACTCGAGGATTTAAGTTCTGATTCAGTTAACTGCCGGAGTCAAAGATAATGTTTTAGGATATAAGCATTTAAGAAAAAAGAGATCTGCGTTGTGCAATGTCGAGAACTATATCGATGATTTCATCGTGGCTTAGTCTGGCACAGTTGAATTCGATATCATAAGCAAACGGAGGTTGATTTTTTTCAAGGTATGAATCTCTGAAAGCAGCACGTTGTTTATCAATTTGTATAACGATTTTTCTGGCCTCTTCGGCCGAAATATTGCTTCGTTCGCACATCGCCTTAATTTTCCAGTCCATAGGTGCAAAAAGTCTGAGGTGAAGGGCCCGGGGGATGCCATGAGACAAAATTTCACTACCTCTGCCAACTATGACCACCTTTCCACGGAAGGCGAGGCTGCGAACTACCTCTTCAATCATCTTTCTTGCCTTTGAATTAGTGACATAGTATTTTTCTGTAAAAGAATAGACTATTTCATCCAGAAAATTCTTTTCTCCACTGTCTGCTATTTTTTTTACCTCATCCTGATGGATCTTTAATTCATCCGAAGCCAGTTTTAATATCTCCTTGTTGATCCATCTCCAGTTTAAATCAGGATTGCTGATTTTTTCATTAATCCTCAAGGTCAGTTTTTCCGCAAGGATACTGGCAGAACATCCGCATTCACGGGAAATGGTAATTACCGGACCCGGTTCAACAACCTTTCGAGTCGCATGCATGATGCGTTCATTCATATACTTTAGCAGTAGATTATCCATGGCAGTTTAGTTTTGATATCCATCTGCAAGTTACTAAAAATCGAGCCAATGTGTACTCGTCAGGTCAAATAATATGACAAATAAATCAGGAAGGAAACCTCCCTGTCATCTGGCGGTTGACCATCCATGCAGGATATTCAGAAGAGAGTTCACTGACCTTGTTTAACTCAAGTAATTCTTCAGAACTAAGTGCCAGATTTACTGAGTCAAGATTGTCTTTTAGCTGAATTTCATTTTTTGCACCGATGATTACACTGGTGACTCCGGGTTGTTTCAGGACCCAGGCTAATGCAATCTGGGCCGCACTAACATTATGTTTTTCTCCAATAGCCATCATCACATCAATGATATCATAGGCTTTATCTTTGTCAACCGGAGGAAAATCAAAGGTATCTCTGCGACTGCCGCCTGCAATATCGTTATTCCGGGTAAATTTTCCGGACAAAAAGCCTCCGGCAAGAGGGCTCCATGGCATAATGGAAATTCCTTCACTGATAGACATTGGGGCAATTTCACGTTCAATATCCCTGCCCGCAATGGAATAATAATTTTGGCTTGCAACAAATTTCCCAAAGCCCATTCTATCTGCGTAGTCATTGGCTTTCATCATCATCCAGGCAGGATGGTTACTGACTCCGATATAGCGAACTTTACCTGACCGGACAACCTCTTCAAGTCCCCGCATTGTCTCTTCAATTGGCGTAATCGGATCAACACCATGAATATACAAAAGATCTATATGCGATAAACCAAGACGGGTAAGGCTATCGTTTACCGAATCGATAATGTGCAGACGTGATAGTCCAACCTGATTGGCGTGGAGACCCATGCGGCCCCTGACCTTGGTTGCAATTACCAGTTGCTGACGATTTAGTCCAAGATCATGTATAGCCTTTCCGAGGATTATTTCAGATAAACCTTCCGAATAGACATTCGCAGTATCGATAAAGTTAATTCCTGCATCAACAGAATTTTTCACAATTTGAGTCGCCTCATTCTGAGGAACTTCTCCTATTGGCACCCAAAAACCCTTTCCTCCAAATGTCATTGTCCCTAAACAAAGTTCCGATACCAGAACACCTGTTTTTCCCAATTGGTTGTATTTCATTTTTTCATGATTTGTTTACAATAATAACAGAAAATTCACTGCAATGTTTACCTGTCCATCCTTTGTTTAAATGCATTTATCCTGTCACGGCTGATAATTATTGGTTCCGGATAATTCCCAATTTGCATTTTCAGTTTAATCCTGTTTCCTGAATATCCAATCATATCTTTGATATATTGAATATTAACCAGATAATTACGGTTAGCCCGGAAAAATATGTCGGGATTAACCATTTTTTCAAGTTGATCTAATGAAAAGCCAATATCAAGTGTTTTGGATTCCTTCGTAATAAAAAATGTAGAACGTTCCTCGATAAAGAAAGATTCAATATCTGAAACTTCAACCGATCTGAAGTGTTCACCGGTTTTAATCAGAAACCTGTTTTTATATGAGATAGGTATCTGACTGATCATTTGATTTATATTATCAGTTGTGTGACCAGCATAATGATCTTTGTATTTTTGAAGCGCCCGGGAAAGAAGTTCCGGCACAATCGGTTTTAAAAGATAATCGATGCTATTAACCTTAAAAGCCTTTATCGCATAAGTATCGAAAGCGGTTGTGAAAATAACGGGAGCATTGATAGTTACAGACTCAAATATCTCAAATGAGATACCATCGTTAAGCTGGATATCCATGAATATCAAATCCGGAGATGGATTTAGCGATAGCCAGTTTACAGATTCTTCAGCGCTCCCGAGAATTTTAATTATCGAGATAGCTTCACCAGTGTTTACAAGAAGTTGCTTTAGCTTTTCAATTGCCGGCTTCTCATCTTCAATAATTACAATATTTATCATAAGATAGTAATTGGGATTTTCACAAGAAAGCGCTTATTATTTTGCTCGATCAACAGCTCTTTCCCAGTAATAATGTTAACCCTTTCAGCGAGGTTCCTTAAGCCAATCTGATAAGACCCGCTTAATTGCTGTTTTGGTTGTCGGTTATTTTCAACTGAAATATATCCGTCGATAACACCGGAAATCTTTATTGACAAGGGAGTGCCGGTTGTAGCTGCATTGTGCTTAAGTGCATTCTCAACCAGAAGTTGTAGAGAAACTGGAAGAATCTGATACCTTTCTGGTTGTTCAATATTGATATCCAGGTGTATGCGTTCCTCATCGCGCAGCTGTTGCAGATAAAAGTAGTCTTTTACGAAATCAAGTTCCTTCACCAGGTCGATCAGCTTATTTTCATGCTGATCTAGTATGTAGCGGTAAATTGAAGAGAGCTTGACAATATAGTGATCTGCAAGAGTTACATCTTTATATATTATTGAGGATAGAGTGTTCAGACTATTAAACAGGAAGTGCGGGTTTAGCTGATTTTTCAGTGTTTCGTAATGGTACCGCATCTTCTCTTCAGTGGTTTTCTCAATCCGTTTGATTAAAGCGATTAGTTCGAGAAAAAAATAGATCACTGTTCCAATCAGCAGTCCAAATGATGAGCCAATTATAAAGCCTCGTAATTCCTTTTCAGGTAATTGTTTAAAAAACAGGTCAAGATTAGCTCCGTTGCTGTAGCTCCAAATGGCTGTCATTCCAACAAAAAGAAGACCGGCAATAATTACAACAAAGAAATAGAATACGCAGAGGCGCGGAATGACTTTTCGGATAAATTCCTGAACTGAGTTATAAATAAGGCTATTGAGAAGTTTGCCTCCAATCCATGCAAATAACTCTACCTGTACAATCATCAGGAGGAAAGTGAGGATAAAAACATCGCTGAAAATCTTACCTCTTGTTAGCAGGTCAAAACCGGCAGTATAAATTAGGCAGCCTATGATTGCGTAAATGTGAAATTTTAAGGGCAGGGCTCCTCTGGTTTCGGTGCCTTTCGTGTTTTTCATTTTCGTTAAATAATTAAGTGAAATTACTGTATTTTTTCAACTTTCATAAACCGGGTCGTGTAGACATATTGAGATGTTGGCTGATCTGACCATTTCATCTCCATCATGACATTCTCCAGTAATTCAACATATTCAAATCGTTTCTCCTTAAGAGAGAGGTATATGGTGCCCCAGTAATGACTTGTTCCTTTGAGACTGAAATCCTTTTCACCCATTTTCACATTGCAAACCAGCGGATTATCCATTGCACGAAAATCAATAAGTTCACAAAGTTCATTATTCATCAGTGACACACCTTTCCAGATTAGCTGGATGTTATTGTTTGTAAATGTACCCAACCCAGCCAGTGGAACTGTACCATTCATTTTTTTAACTTCATACAGCTTATTTATCTTTAGTGAATCGAGATGACCCCAGGCAAAAGCCTCGATTCCGGCCAAATCCCATACCAGATTTTTTACCTGCACTGCATCAAAAGGAAAGTCCTTAAAGAACTCTGGCTGAAGAATTTTTTCAGAAGGTTCATATTTGAAATCTTCCATATACTTCTGAGATTCTCCTGCGTCGAACTGACCGTTTAATTGGTTTGATTTTGCGATCCTGACATTATTCCATCCCTCTTTGTTTTGGGGCATGTTGGTTGTAAAAATTCCTGACACCCGTATTTTATCAATAAAAGCGCCTTGTAACGTATGGTTAAAATAATCGGTCGTAACTGAATACCGTTGTGGTGAGGCAGGAAGTGCAAGATTGACTGGAATGCCAGTGAATACCTTTTCAGTAATTCCTGCCGGTGGTTGCCCGATTGTCAATCCAAATGTGAAAAATATTAACGCACTAAGAATCAGTGTTCGTAAAATTGTTGTTTTCATGACATTTAATTTTAAATTGATTTATAAAAATTTAATTTCAATTTAAAAATAGATGTCTGGCCAGGGGCATACTAATTAATTATGCAGAGCAGCAAAATTCAGTAGCTGAACAGGGACTTTGGTTGGTTGAACCGACGAATCATAATATGTTTATTTGCGAATGAGAAAATCGGCAATTAATTGGAAATAGCTATTTTGACCTTTTTGTTTTTGACTTTTTCTTCACGGATAAAACCAACTGTCTGGCGCGCTTTCGAACGGTTTATCGCAACAAATGAGGTATTGTCGAGGATTGTTATTAACCCAATGTCCTCTTTCTGTAGATTTCCTTTTTGGATAAGAAAACCAACAATATCGGTTTTGCTGATTTTGTCCTTTTTGCCGGCCCCAATATATAATGTAATCCATTGAGGAGGCTCAGGGCGGCTGATCTTCTCCAGGAGCTCGACAAATTCCGGAGAAGTAGTAAGAAATTGGGGTACAGCCTCTTTTTCAGCCAACACAAGCCATGCTGTACCCGATGCATTCATACGTGCAGTCCGGCCATTCCTGTGTGTAAATACCTCTTGCGAATTTGCCATCTGATAATGAATAATATTCTTTATCTCCGGAATATCAAGTCCCCTGGAGGCCAGGTCGGTAGTGATCAGGATCTGATGACTGCCGTTTCTGAATTTTAGCAATGCCCGCTCGCGTTCATCTTGTTCAAGTCCTCCGTGAAATGTGTCGTGGGCAATCCCTTCTGCTGACAGTAATTCATCAATCCGGTCCACGGCTTCCCGGTGATTACAAAAAACAAGTGTAGGTTCATTTCCTAAGGAACAAACAAGTCGGATCAATATATCAAGCTTGTCCTTCTCATTAGCCCGAACTGCTTTAAGGGTAATATCCGGTTTGTTCTCTTCAGACAGAAAGTTAAGGTTTACCGGATTTTTCATTCCAGAATATTCTGGTATTTCGATGGCCTGTGTTGCAGAAGTTAGTATGCGTTTTTTTATTTGTGGAAGGTGGCTGATAATAAAGCTCATATCATCACTGAATCCCATCTCGAGTGATTTGTCAAATTCATCAAGAATAAGAAGGTGGATACTTTCTGTATTAAAACTTTCCCTTCGGATGTGAGCGGCAATTCTGCCTGGTGTTCCTATCAGTACAACCGGTGGCTCGGAGAAGTTATTTCGTTCTGTCTTAAAAGGATGGCCTCCGTAACAGCAGTTTACTTTGAAACCGCTTCCCATCGACCGGAAAACCTGCTCGATCTGCAGAGCCAATTCCCGGGATGGAGCAAGGATAAGCGCCTGAATTCCAGAAATTTTATTGTCAAGATGATGTAATAACGGGAGCAGAAATGCCACAGTTTTTCCTGAACCAGTGGGAGCGAGAAGTACAATGTTGTCGGCTTTCAAATCATTGCTGATCATAGCTTTTTGAATCTCATTTAATGATTCAAATTTCAGGTTTTCAATACTTTTCGTAGTAATTTCTTCGTTTCTTTTCATGGCGTAAAGATAATCCTTATTGCGATCAATTACCGGGCTACTTTATTTGATACAGCCTTTTAAATTTATTTTTAGAAATTAAAGACCCTTGATTTCACAGAGAGATTTTTATTAACTTTATCACTTTAAAGTTCGCATTTAAAATGATGTTTTAAAACCTTAAATTACACTAAATCAACATTTATGAAAATCAAAATGTCACGCAGGAATTTTGTTGGAACTGCTGCAACCGGCGCAAGTGCAATCACAATTCTTCCTGGATTCGCAATCGCCTCCACTGAAGGAATTTTAAAAACCAGACTGGGATTTATCGGCGTGGGAATTCAGAGTCATGGATTGTTAAATAATTTGATGAAATGCCCGGAGACAGTGGTAATGGCCTGTTGTGATGTTGTAACAACAAAAGTTGATAAGTTTAAGGGTGAAGCGCAGGCATTGAATGATCAGAAATGGATTGGAGAAAAGCATGAAGTTACCGGATACAAAAATTATCGCGAACTTTTAGAGAGAAATGATATTGATGCTGTGGTTATTGCGACGCCGGACCATTGGCATGCCCAGGTTGCTGTTGATGCAGCAAAAGCGGGCAAGGACATTTATTGCGAAAAACCTATGGCATTAACTGTCGCTGAAGGGCGTGCAATGGTGAATGCTACCAGGAAATATAACAGAGTTTTTCAAACGGGAAACATGCAGCGTTCCTGGCATGCATTCCGTCATGCATGCGAACTGGTTGCCAATGGTTATATTGGAGAAATTAAAGAAGTTAATGTATGCGTCGGTCCTCCAGTTAAGGCCTTAGATCTCCCGGCTGTTGGTGCTCCTGACAATATCGATTGGGATATGTGGGTCGGTCCTTCACTTTACCGCGAATACAGTCCGGTACTCGCCCCTCCGGTTGAAGATTTAAATTTTCCAAACTGGCGTAGTTACCGTGAGTTTGGAGGGGGAATGGTTACCGACTGGGGTGCCCATATGTTTGACATTGCTCAGTGGGCACTGGGAATGGACGAATCAGGTCCTGTAGAATTTAATCCACCTTCAAAGCCAGCAGTTATTGGGTTGCAGATGAAATATAAAAATGGCGTGGTTTTAAACCATTCACATTGGGGCAATAAATGTGAAGGTGTTCAGTTTATTGGAACTAAAGGTAAAATTGAAGTGAGCCGTGATTACCTGCGTTCAGATCCCGCACAAATTGTTGAAACTGAAATTAAGCCAACAGACAAACATTTGTACAAAAGTGAAAATCATTACCAGGACTGGATTGATGCGATAAAAAAGCGAACAAGGCCAATCTCAGATGTTGAGACCGGTCACCGAACTGCATCACTTTGTAACCTCGCAAATATTGCTTATGAACTGCAAAGGCCTTTGAAATGGGATCCGGAGAAAGAACAATTTATTGGAGATAATGCAGCGAATATGATGCTTTCCCGCGCTTATCGCGGGAAATGGAATTTTCTGGATTTCTAGTCTTTTCACAAATAATAGATCCCTTCGGGAAACCTTTAATATACCCTTTACGTTTTAAGAGTAAATTAAACTCTCCATCATGGAAAAAATTAACCGCAGGCGTTTTCTGTATTCCGGGGCAATAGGTTTAACAGGGATTTCTGCACTTTCTGCTGCAGGAATCCTTAACCAGGGTTTTGCCCCGGTAAATACAACTGTCGATAAGGTTAAACTGGGACAAACCGGACTTACTGTTTCGCGGGTTGCACTGGGGACTGGCTCAATAGGGGGGAATCATGAGTCGAATCAGACCCGTCTTGGGTTGCCAAAATTCGTTCAAATGGCTCGTCATGCCTATGACAGGGGAATTCATTTTTTCGATACCGCTGACACTTATGGTTCATATCCTTTTATTAAAGAAGTACTTAAAGATCTTCCGCGTGAGAAAGTCACCCTTCTTGGAAAGATGTGGACCTACAATGATCCGGCAACCAGTGAACCAGTAAATAAGGCTCTCGACCGCTTCAGAAGGGAAACTGGAAGTGATTACTTCGATATCATGCTGCTTCATTGCATGACCAATGGAAACTGGAAGGAGGAGAAAAAACGGTATATCGATTATTTTTCCCTGGCAAAACAAAAGGGGATAATAAAGGCTGTAGGGTTATCGTGTCACAACTATGATGCTTTAAAGGGTGCTGTGGATGATCCATGGGTGGATGTTATTCTTGCGCGAATCAATCCGTTTCAGTCTCATATGGATGGGACACCGGCACAGATAAATGAACTTTTAAACAGGGCTCGTCTGAATGGAAAAGGGATAGTAGGGATGAAGATCTTCGGCAATGGAGATAAAATCAAAGAGAACGAGCGAGAGGAGTCTATCAAGTTTGCCATAAAAAATACTGGTATCCATTGTATGACTCTTGGAATGGAGAGTATAGCCCAGGTTGATGATGCCGTTGACCGGGTTATGCGGATCGTAAAAGGGTAGGGGATAATGCAATATCTATCGAAAAATTTGTGTGGAGACGCAATAATTGCGATATTTTATAAATAATTGATAACCGATTTTATATGACAATTTCAAAAATCGACAGACGTACCTTTCTTGTTAAAGGTGCAACGGGTATAGCTGTTGCTTCAGCAATCCCCTATGTCATTGCTCAACCTGCCTATGCCGGCTCTAAAACTGAAACTGTCGATTCAGTTTCGCTCGGGAATACCGGACTTAAAGTATCAAGAATTGCTTTTGGAACTGGCACAAGAGGTTGGAAGCGGGAATCTGATCAGACACGCATTGGGCTCAAAAAATTTGTTGAACTGTCGCAATACTGCTACGATAGAGGGATCCGTTTTTTCGATGCAGCCGATATGTATGGCTCTCATAGTTATGTAGGGAAAGCGCTCAAAGTGCTTCCACGCGAAAAAGTTACGGTTCTTTCAAAATTAATGACCTATACGCGGGAAGGATGGTACGAGGCAGAACCCTTTGACAAATGTTTTGACAGGTTCCGAAAAGAGATGAACACCGATTACATAGATATTTTTCTGCTGCACTGTATGGAAAACGGACAATGGCCTGCCGCTAACAAAAATTATATGGATGCCATGTCGAAGGCAAAACAAGATGGTTTGGTTAAAGCGTTAGGAGTATCGTGCCATAACTATGAGGCAATGGTTGAAGCTGCTTCGAATCCGTGGGTTGATGTAATCCTGGCAAGGATAAATCCCAATAGTATCAGGATGGATGGCACACCGGAAAAAATTATGCAGGTTCTTGAGACTGCCCGGAAAAATGGCAAGGGGGTGATTGGGATGAAAATTTTTGGCTGCGGAGATCTTGTAAAGGAACACGAGCGGGAGAAATCGCTGAACTATGTGATCAGGAGCGGAAACGTACATTGCATGACCCTGGGCGTAGACTGCAAGGAACATGTTGATGACAATGTTAGCCGGGTGATGCGGATCGTCAAGAGTTGATTTTTCAAAGCCTTGCAAGTTCTGTATTTCCGGAATATACATTTGAATTTATTTTTCTGAATTATTAAACTAATTAGTTGATTTTAAGGTAGGGTATAGAAAATCATAAACGGTATAAGACTAAAACCTCTCCATGAAAACCAACATTATATTTGCTGTTGTTTCTCTTTTCATATTCAACAATGTTTTCGGGCAAGACGATGTGGGATTTAAAGCGAACCTCATTTCAAGTTTTATTCCCTTTAAAGATGTATCAACGTACCAAACCGCCTTAGCTGACCAAAAGAATCTAATCTCTCCATCGGGTCAGATCGGGATGTTTTACTGTCATACTTTTAAGAATCGGACATTCATTGGAACTGACCTGTTATTTAATCAGGTTGAGAGCAGGACAAGCTATATACCGAACATGCAAACCGATCAGAGTATTTCAAATACTCCCTCAGGACCTTTCATCAATACCGATTATTCTGAGGAGTACCGAATGCATCTCACTTATTTAAGCTTACCCGTTTACTACGGATATAAAATCAGTCGATTTTCATTTAATCTTGGGTTCCAAACATCTTTGAAACTGGGAACATCATATACAGTGAAATCGCATTCCTCAGCTGGTACTTACTCTGCAGGAAACCAGGCACTAACCAAAATTGACAATCTTGATTATGGTCTGAAAGTTGGATTGTCCTGGAAATTATCAACTTATCTGGATCTCGAAGGTACTTGGTATCTTGGATTAAATAACATTACCCATGATCCGTTTTTAAGTAACTACCGGGAGTATAGAATCAGGCAGCTGAGTATTGGAATCCGGTATATCCTCACCCGAAAAAAGTAAATCCGGTTCGCGGCATTCTTAAATAGCCACTGATATATAAGATAGATTTTGCAGAAAATTTGGCTGGTGCAGACAAAACCTTATTATATATTTCTTAATCTTAATAGAAAAAAAAAGCATTGCAGAAAATCTGCAATGCCTATGAAGTCATTTAAGTTTGAGAACGTATATTTTAATGTTTGGATTATCTAAGTGAGATTTGACACGAAAATACTTCAAACGGCAACTGCAAGGTCATCAAGCAGCGAAACAGCGTTCAACCGGCTTAATAACTTGCCCTACGGCTTCCGCCTCTGTCACCACCGCCGGCACTACTACCGCCACGATTGAAACCGCCACGGTCACCACCACGGTCACCACCACGATCACCACCGCCTGCACCGCCGCCACGATTGTAGCCACCGCCACCGCCGCCTGCGCCACGATTAAATCCGCCACCGCCGCCGCCACGGTTAAAACCGCCGCCACCGCCGCCTGGACGTCTTGTACCATCTTTAGGTTTTTCGATTGACTCGTTCACAACGATTGTGCGACCATCAACTTCAGCACCATTAAGTTCTTCAATAGCCTTTTTGGCCTCTTCGTCATTCGGCATTTCAATAAAACCGAATCCTTTGCTCCTTCCGGAAAATTTGTCTGTGATGATTCT
>CAIOOC010000334.1 GCA_903859795.1 uncultured Bacteroidia bacterium | reverse complement strand
TTAAGTGATTATATAAGACATTTGTACCTGGCAAATAATATTGGTTATGAGGGAAGCGTTGCAGAAATTCAGAAGAGGTTGGTCATGCTTCAATTATCTGTTGTTCAGCATACAAGAACTATGTTTTTGCAGGTTCCGTTCTTTACAACTCTTTTCCTGAATATTAATTGGATTCTGTATCCGGCAGGATGGGGTTATATTATGCTTCAGATAATCCTGACGGGTATCTCAATTTACGGAACATACTGGTTATACGGGAATTTTACTGTTGACAATTTGGATAAAAAGTGGTTACGGCTACTGATTTCCGGATCAGGAGGGAAGGAAGTAATGAAGGCATTAGCTTTTTACAACGAAATTGAAGAATTCAAACAAGGAGACTTTTTGATAACAGAGAAAATATAAATCTTTCATATCAGATACAGAATGCAAATGCCGGATATCAGGAGAAAGACAAGCCAGATCTGGTATCCGGATGATTTGTGAAGGGGATAAGGGGAATGATATTTTTGACTGATTCATATTTATTTGTCATTTTTGATTAATTTGCTTCGAATCAATGCGACATCCTGTTTGAGCTGGTTCAGGGTGTTGGCCAGATTCGCAGGAGAGATCTCACCCGAAGGCAACTCGTTGCTGATGTAATGGATAAACCGCCAGATTTCGCGGATTTCGACCACTGCAAGTTCGTACGGTTTGTAGATTGGATTTAACGAGCTCAGGTTGATTTTCCCCTCTTTACTGATTCTGTTTTCGATAATCTTAAAGACAATTCCCTCGTCAAGGGTAAGCACAATACACGCTTCGCCGTTTTTCAATGTGTTCCAGTCCTGAACAAATTCGCCGGTTATCCAGGCCCCGTCGGGAATAGGGAGCATCGAATCGCCGCTGATCTGAAAGGTGCGGTATTTCCGCTCCGGAGAGAGAAAGGGCAGCTGAAATACAGGTAGATTGCGCACGAATTCGGGGTCGGCGAACCCCCGTGTGTAACCTGCCTTCGCTTTTTCAGGCACCAGTTCGATATTTTCGTTGTTGTTACTGTCGACCGTTGTGGAGAGTATCCGCAGTTTCGACCCTTTTACAAACACATCGAAGCCGTTCTCCAGCTGGCGCAATTCGCTCTCCCTGAGCTTTGAAAAATCGATTCTGATCAGTGTATCAACCGAGATTCCGTAATACTCCGAACAGGCGATCAGCTGCTGGATGCCTGGTTGAGCTACCCCGTTTTCGTAACCACTCAGTGTCGAGCGTTTCATGTTGAGGGCAAAAGCGACTTCGTCCTGGGTCCGTCCGCGCCGTTTGCGCATCAGTTTGATGTTTGAGTTGAAATACATTGTATCGTTTGTTTTAGGGAAACCCCGACAGGGTTTCTGAGTTTGTACTGTCATGTTTATCCCCCGGTTTTAACCGGAGGAAAAAGGTGAATGAGATCCTAAATTAACTCTGTAGGAGTTGCCCAATAGTCCTTGAAATGATTTGTTCATCACCTCATCACTAATTTTTTTCACTCTCCTGATAACAACTCTTTCAAATAATGATTATATTATAACCGGAATAATGATTAAATACTAATCAAAATTAATTCATTTTTCAGAGAAATAAAAATTTTTGACAAAAAAATAAAACATTCGTTATGGAAGAGATCAGTCAGTTATCGAATAAGACAGTCGTTCACTACGATCTCGACACTTTTTTTGTTTCGGTCGAACGGCTGCAAAACAGCAAACTAATCGGGAAGCCGGTGATTATCGGAGGCACGTCCGATCGTGGTGTGGTAGCGAGCTGCAGCTACGAATCCCGGTTGTTTGGTGTCCGTTCGGGTATGCCCATGAAGCTCGCCCGAAGGCTTTGTCCCGAATCTTTCCTCGTCCGCGGTGATATGGAGAGCTACAGCCGTTATTCGGATGTTGTGACACAAATCATAGCCGAACGGGCTCCGGTCTACGAAAAGGCTTCGATTGACGAGCACTACCTTGATATTACGGGGATGGATCGTTTCTTTGGATGCATGAAATGGGCCCACGAATTGCGCAATGCAATTATCAAAGAGAGCGGTCTCCCCATTTCATTTGGGCTGTCGGTAAATAAGACCGTTTCCAAAATTGCCACGGGCGAGGCTAAACCAAACGGGGAGAAGGAGGTGCCGCCACGTGCTGTACAGCCATTTCTCGATCCACTTTCGATCCGAAAGATCCCCATGATCGGGGCCAAGACTTATCATCTGCTTCGTTCAATGGGGATCGAAACAATCCATACGCTGGCAGAAATTCCAATGGAGATGATGCAGCAGGTACTCGGCGAAAACGGGATTATCATGTGGAAAAAGGCCCATGGAATTGACAATACTCCGGTCAAGCCCTATTCCGAGCAAAAATCGATCAGTACCGAGCGGACGTTTGAACGGGATACCACCGATGTCAGTTTTCTGGAAAATCTTATCGTTGGAATGACCGAAAAACTTGCCTTTCAGCTCCGCCAACAGCAGAAGATGACTTCATGTGTCACTGTAAAGATCAAGTATTCGAACTTCGACACATATAGTCAGCAACTGCGGATTCCTTACACCCAGTTTGACCATACATTGCTCAAAACGGCCCGGGATCTTTTCCGCAAGCTTTACCAGCGGCGAATGCTGATCCGGCTCATAGGTGTGCGGTTTAGTCATCTGGTTAGCGGGACTCAGCAACTCGATCTTTTTGAAGATACCTCGGAACGGGTAAACCTCTACAGGAGCATGGATCAGATCCGCAGCCGGTTTGGCTCTTCTGCGATCCGGCGCGCATCGGGTCTGGCTGTGCGCCAGGCCATCGATGCGATGAAGATGGCTCCGCCACCTCTTCCGCCCGGGGAATTGATTATTAAACGGGGGTATCATTGATTATTTCATTATTCCATTTCCCAATGTTATTCTCATGTCACACCTGGTATAGTTTGCGCTACGGGACGATGAAACCCGAAACGTTGTTGCAGGAGGCGGTAAAAAACCACCTCCCCGTTGTTGTTATGGCCGATATCAACAATACCACCGGCATGATCGATTTCGTGAAAGAGGCGCAGAAAGCTGGCGTCAGGCCGGTTGCCGGAGTCGATTTCCGAAATGGCGACCGTCATCTTTATACCGCAATTGCCCGGAACAATGAAGGTTTCCGCGAGCTGAATGAATTTCTGAGCCTTCACCTGATGCAAAAAACACCATTCCCGGTGCTTCCCGAACGGTTTAGCCAGGCCTATATGATCTATCCTTTTGGCGGGAAGGAGATAAACGAGTTGCGTGATCATGAATTTATAGGGGTTCAGCCACAGGATATTAACAGGCTCCGCTACATCACAGCCAAGAAGCATTTTCATAAGCTAATTGCTTTTCAGCCTGTTACATTCTCGGGAAAGTATGATTTCATGCTGCATAAACACCTGCGTGCCATTGATCACAACACATTGCTTAGTAAACTTACCCCTGAACAAACCGGCAGCGAGTCTGATATCTTTCGGACTTTTGATGATCTGCTTGTTGCTTTTGCCGATTTCCCGGAGATCCTTCAGACTACGAAAAAAGTACTCGACGATTGTTCCATCACCTTCGATTTTACGACAATCAAAAATAAGCAAACCTTTACCGGAAGCCGTTACGATGACAAGCTGTTGCTTGAAAAACTGGCTCTTGACGGATGGAAATACCGGTACGGGAACGATCCGGAAGCGCTGAAGCGGGTGCATCACGAATTGGCCATCATCGACAAACTTGGATTTTCGGCCTATTTTCTGATCACCTGGGATATTATCCGCTATTCGATGAGCCGTGGGTTTTACCACGTGGGACGTGGTTCGGGAGCCAATTCCATTGTGGCGTATTGTCTGAAGATTACCGACGTCGATCCCATTGAACTCAACCTTTATTTTGAACGTTTTCTCAATCCAAGGCGGAGTTCTCCCCCCGATTTTGATATCGACTTTTCGTGGCGTGACCGCGATGACATTCATGAGTATATGTTTAAACGGTACGGGCACAAGCACACGGCACTGCTTGGGGCGATGAACACGTTTCAGGGGAAGTCGATCCTGCGGGAACTTGGGAAGGTGTATGGCCTTCCAAAGGATGAAATCGATGCGCTTTCAGAGGATCCGGCTTCCGCCACATCGGAGAGTGAATTGTATCGTCAACTGTTTGCCGTAGGTTCACTCATGCAGGATTTTCCCAATCTGCGTACCATTCATGCGGGCGGCGTGCTGATTTGTGAAGAACCGATTACCTGTTATACGGCCCTCGATCTTCCCCCCAAGGGATTTCAGACCACTCAGTGGGATATGTATGTCGCCGAAGATATTGGTTTTGAGAAACTCGATATTCTGAGTCAGCGCGGCATTGGTCACATCAACGACAGTATCGACATTATTCAGCGAAACCGGAAGGTAAGGATCGATATTCATAAGGTACAGGATCTGAAAAATGACCCGCAGGTGAAACATCAGCTTAAGATCGGCGAGACCATCGGTTGCTTTTATATCGAGAGCCCTGCGATGCGTGGCCTGCTCAAGAAGCTTCATTGTGATAACTATATCTCACTGGTGGCGGCGAGTTCGATTATCCGTCCCGGCGTTGCCAAAAGCGGGATGATGCGGGAGTATATCAACCGCTTTCACCACCCGCAAAGCTTCACCTATCTCCATCCGGTAATGAAAGAGCAGCTCGAAGAGACTTACGGGGTGATGGTTTTTCAGGAGGATGTGCTTAAAGTGTGCCACCATTTTGCCGGGCTCGATCTGGCAGATGCCGACGTGCTGCGCCGGGCTATGAGCGGAAAGTTTCGTTCGAAGAGTGAGTTCCAGCGGATCATTGACCGTTTCTTTGAAAATTGCCACAACATGGGTCGTCCTGATGAGACTACCCGCGAGGTTTGGCGGCAGATCGAGAGTTTTGCCGGCTACTCCTTTTCTAAAGCTCACTCCGCTTCGTATGCGGTGGAGAGCTTTCAGAGTCTCTATCTCAAGGCTCACTACCCGTTGGATTTCATGGTTGCTGTGATTAATAATTTCGGGGGGTTCTACCGTACATGGGTTTATGTGAACGAAGCCAGACGGTGCGGTGCCCGTATTGAACTCCCGTGTGTCAATAAAAGCCTCGAAGCAACTACGATCTACGACGACCGGATTTATCTGGGATTTAACCTGGTGGCCAACCTGGAGCACGATTTTCAGTGTGAGCTGGTTCATGAACGGATACGTGGCGGGGAGTTCCGGTCGCTTGATGATTTCCTGCACCGTGTTTCGATTGGCATCGAGCACCTGATACTGCTGATCCGGCTCGGGGCATTCAGGTTTATGGACAGACCTAAAATGGAGTTGTTGTGGGAAGCGCATATGTTGGTGAACA
>CAIOOC010000333.1 GCA_903859795.1 uncultured Bacteroidia bacterium | reverse complement strand
GCGCCGCCGCTCAATCTCATCAAGCAACGGGAAAGCGGTATCCAACATGCTGTTCAGGAACTCAGTAAGGTCCTCCAGTTTTACGATGGCGTCAATGCCTCGCTGAGCTAGCGAAAAAGTTCGCTCCCCAGCCTGGGAAACCTCGTCATCACTTTTACTGGTCATTCTTCAATAATGCTTGAAGCCGGGAAACAGTTAATTTATGTTGATCCTGCCTCTAAACTGGCGGATTATTCTGTTCTTCATAAAGCCGATTTAATACTCATCACCCATGAGCATACTGATCATCTCGACACCTCAGCCATAAAACTGCTTACGGGTGAATCTACCAAGACGATTGTCAGCGTTGGGTGTAACGGTTTTGTTAATAATGCCATCGTATTAAAAAACGGGGAGTCTATGGCTTTCGGTGAGATTAAAATTGAATCTGTACCGGCCTACAATATTGTTAATACCGGATCTGATGGTGTACCCTACCATCCGAAAGGGAGAGGGAACGGGTATATTATAAATTTTGGAGGGAAAAGGATATATGTAGCCGGAGATACAGAATATATACCGGAGATGGCAAATCTGAAACATATTGATGTTGCATTCCTGCCGATAGGTCTTCCTTATAACATGACTTTTCAAATGGCTGCTGATGCCGCCAGGCGTTTTATGCCGGAAATCCTATACCCTTATCATTTTGATGAAAAGAATCCCCGCGTTTTAATTGACCTATTAAAAGACACCCCAATAAAGATTAGAATAAGAAAGATGAAATAGGTACTCATTCTACTTGAAATATTGAGTCTCTGATCTGCCTATTTCCTCAACGTAAATTCAAAATTAGTCCCTTCCCCGAATTCGGAGAATAATCCGATCGTACCGCCCAATCCCTCGACTAATGACTTGACCGTGGCAAGGCCGATACCTGTTCCCTTTTCCCCTGACTTGTCAGCATTTGATGTCGTTTCAAAAATCCCGAATATTCTTTGTTGATCTTCCTTTTTAATGCCTGGCCCATTGTCGAGGATATTGAACTTCACAAAATCTTTAAGATCTTCAATGACTATTGATATGTGGGTTTCACTCTTGTCGTTGTATTTTATCGCATTAACCAATAAGTTAAGGAATATTTGTTCAAATGCAATCTTGTTTGTGTAGATCGTATAATTAGTTTCAGGGATGATATTAAATTTAACTACCCGGTTAGGATCAATCAACTGAATCACTGCGTCAATGATTAGATGAACACTAATTTGCTCTTTATCTTCCGACAGCACTTTTGTGTTTTGGCTATAGATAAGGATACCATCAATAATCTTGGAAAGGGAATAAGCTGAGGATTTAATCATTCTTACCAGATCCATTCCTTCAGTATTTAGGTGGCTGTAGTATTGGGTTTCAATAAGATCAGCAATCATTACAATGGTTGCCAATGGTGATTTGATATCGTGAGCAGCCCTACCTGCGAATTTCTCAAGAACAATATTTTGAGCCTCAACCTCTGCTGCTTTAATCTCCAGTTCAACTGATTTTTTCCTTAATTCAAACAAACTAATTATTTGATTTGACAATGCCTTTAACGCTTTAAGTTGAAATTCATCCAGAGAGTTTGGATTATTATCAATTACGCACAGCGTACCTAAAGGAAATCCAGCTTTATTAACCAAGGGAATTCCGACATAAAAAATAACGTGTGGATTTTCTGTAACCAATGGATTGTCAAAAAAGCGTTTGTCTTTTCTGGAGTCAGGGACAATGAGGATATTGTTTTTGTCATTGATCGCGTGAGCGCAAAAAGCTAGTTCCTTAGGTGTTTCAGTCGCATCTAGTCCGTGATGGGACTTAAACCATTGTCTCTTATTATCAAGCAGGCTGATAAGTGAGATGGGCGTTTTGCAGATTTGTGATGCCAGAAAAGTAATATCATCATATTCCGGTTCGGGCATGGTATCTAAAATTGAATATGCTTTAAGAGCCTCTACTCTCTTAAATTCATCTTTAGGAGTATCAGGGAATATCATATATAAGCATTTGAGGTGATCAGAAGACTGTTAATTATTTAAATTTAAATCTCAAATATACCCTTTATAAAACAATTTGATTGATAATTTCT
>CAIOOC010000332.1 GCA_903859795.1 uncultured Bacteroidia bacterium | reverse complement strand
CAAAAGTTCATTTGAGAAAATAAAGTGTATATCTGTCGAACACAAAACTCCTTTTGATACGATCCAGCAATTTGTCTTTTGCAGCTTCAGGAAACCTTGATTTCAAACCTGTTACTTTTAGAAATGGGGCTATCTCTAAAGGCAGCGCCATTTAGGGTCTACTGAAATATTCAACACAGGTTCTGATTAATATCAGTGAAGTTCCATATTTATAAAAAACGCTGAACAGAAGACTGTTCGACCTCTGCATGTCCTGTATATCCGCACGTTTTGTTTTGGCACATTTGCAATTAATGGATGATCCCCGTCATTTCGTTTAGGTCAAAACCATATAATAAACGACTCAAAAAATTCCGGTTGAACCGATAATGAATCCTGAAAGGGTAAAAAAATTCCGGATGGGCCCAAACCGGTATAAGAATCGCCCATGGCGTCTGTACTTGCTAAAAAAAGCTTCAAAATAAACACATTATAAATTTTTTTCGTAACTTGAATACTCACGATCAGTTCATTCTTTAATAAAAATTCATTATGGAAAAATTAATTATCCCTTCAATCCTTACCGTAAGTGATGTTATACCATTGTGCGAACGCATCCTGAAAACGACACTTCCATTAACTGAAACTGACTCCAGAATTAAGGAGCTGCACACAAAGTTATCATCAGTGCATCAACGTCTGATTAGAAATCAGAAAAACACAAACAAAAGCACACTTACCGAGGAATTAATCCGTCTGGACAAACGCAGGGCCCGTGCATTTATCGGATTAAGAGATATTCTTCACGGAATGTCTGTGTCACTATATGAAGATAGCAATGCTAAAGCCTCCAGACTTTACGCGATAATCGACAAATATGGGACACAATTATATAAATTGGGGTACCAGGCCGAAACGGCAATGCTTCTCTCGCTTTTTGCCGATTTCGATCAGACAGAGAACCGGCTGTTGCTTGCTGACCTGGATATAATCCCCTACTACGATTCGCTGAAATCTACTCAGGAAGCATTTAACATCGTAAACCAGCAAAAGGCTGATGAAAAAACGATTTATGAGAATACCAGTGAAGCAGCGACTGGAATACTGACCGAGCTATTCCCTGCATTGACCAGTCTTGTTGCGATCATTCAACTCTATTACCACCTTGATCCACCAAAATATGGCGCGATTTACAATCAAATGGTAACTTATATTACAGAGACAAATACAGTTGCAAGAGGACGGAAAACGCGTAAGGAAAGTAACGATGAAAAAGATGAAAAAACAGATTTGGAAAAATTGTTATAAATAATTACAACGTAAACATACGTCGTATTGAAATATGTCGTATATTTACGCCATAATTTAATACGAAAGTATATGGTAGTTTCAAAAACAGAACTTTTTACTGAGGTACTTCAGGAGCGGGCAAATCTGTTCAAGGCCCTGGCGCACCCGGCACGACTACAGATTCTGCAATTTCTGGCAGAAACGAAAACATGCATATCGGGTGACATTTCCGAAGAGCTTCCCTTAAGCAGAACTACGGTAAATCAACATCTTAAGGAGTTGAAGGAGGCTGGGTTGATACAAGGGCATGTCGAAGGTGTAAAAACTAATTATTGTCTCGATTATGATAAGATAGAGGAGATGAAAAAGATCCTAGGAGAGTTTTTAAATGAAATTGAGATACCAGCTAACTTCTGTTGTAAATGAAAATACTAATTCTCTGCACAGGAAACAGTTGCCGTAGCCAGATGGCACACGGCTTCCTACAATCGTTCGATCAGACCCTCACTGTTTGTTCAGCCGGAACCGAGGCATCAGGCAAGCTTAATGCCAAAGCTGTAACCGTTATGAAGGAAGCAGGAATCGATATCAGTCATCACACCTCCGACTCAGTTGAAATTTACCTGGGTGAGGAATGGGATTATGTCATTACCGTTTGTGGCGGTGCCAATGAAAATTGCCCGGCATTTTTGGGGAAAGTAAAACACAGGCTGCACATCGGATTTGATGACCCGTCGCATGCCATTGGAACCGATGAATTTATTTGGGGCGAATTTATCAGGGTGAGAGATGAAATTAAGGAAAGATTTTATGAATTATACGTTAATAATTTAAAAATTAGCTAATTCGACGATTAGTAAATTCGATAATTATCCAGTTAATTAATTCCTTATTAGTCAATATGCCGAATTATTACACTGTCGAAATGTCAAATTGCAGAATTGCCACATAGTCGAATTGTAAAATGGAGAAGTTATGAAAGCAGAAGATTTAAAATTTATTGTCAGGGAGAAATACGGAGAGATTGCCAATCAGAGTAAATTATTGAATCAGTCTTCGTGCTGCGGAAGCACAAGTTGCTGCGGAGATGTGGATTACACTATTTTCAGTGATGATTACTCCGGTGAGAAGGGTTATAATCCTGATGCCGATTTAGGCTTGGGTTGCGGAATTCCGACCCAGTTTGCAAACATCCAAAAAGGTGACTATGTGCTCGATCTGGGTAGCGGTGCCGGGAACGATTGCTTTGTTGCACGGGCAATTGTCGGAGAAACCGGGAAGGTAACCGGCCTTGATTTTACAGATGCAATGATTACCAAGGCGATTGCAAACAATCAAAAACTTGGTTATGCAAACGTCGGGTTTGTTAAAGGGGATATTGAAGAGATGCCTTTACCCGATAACCATTTTGATGTTATCGTTTCGAATTGCGTTTTAAACCTTGTTCCTGATAAAACTAAGGCCTTCAGCCAGATTATGAGGGTCTTAAAGCCAGGCGGCCATTTCTGTGTGTCTGACGTGGTAATTAAAGGGGAGTTGCCTGATCGGTTGCGAAAAGATGCAGAGATGTATGCAGGATGCGTATCAGGTGCCGTCGTTATCGACGAATACCTTGGAATCATTGAAAACGAAGGGTTTAAAAACATTACCATTCATAAGCAAAAAGAAATCGCGATTCCTGAAGATGTTTTGGCAAACTATCTATCAAAAGAGGAGATGGATAGTTTTAGAACCGGAGATATTGGTATATACAGTATCACCGTTTCCGCGACAAAACAATCTTAATTCGACAATTTGACAATTAATTGATTCGACAATTCAGATTATATCGCTTAGGCAATCTATTGCCGAATTGTATAATTGCCACATTGTATAATCGTCTAATTTAACTAAAATGAACACAGTAAAGCAACTATCGTTTTTCGACCGTTTTCTAACACTTTGGATTTTCCTTGTCATGTTTGCAGGAGTGACCATAGGTTATCTTGCTCCAGGAATATCTTCATTCTGGAATTCGTTAAGTTCAGGAACAACAAATATTCCGATTGCCATAGGACTTGTCCTAATGATGTATCCACCACTGGCAAAAGTGAAATATGAGAAATTACCGCTGGTCTTTAAGAATCTTAAATTACTAAGCTTATCACTTACACAGAACTGGATAGTTGGTCCTTTGGTAATGTTTTTTCTTGCCATTCTGTTCCTTCACAATTATCCGGGCCTTATGGTTGGGGTAATTCTGGTCGGGCTTGCAAGATGCATTGCAATGGTGTTGGTCTGGAATGACCTTGCAAAAGGAGACGTGGAACTGGCTGCGGGTTTGGTGGCTTTTAATGCAATCTTCCAGGTCTTCCTATATTCTGTTTATGCGTGGGTCTTTATCACCATTCTGCCTCCACTATTTGGGTTAAAAGGAGCAGTGGTCAATGTTTCCATTTCAGAAATTGCAATTACAGTTTTAATCTATCTTGGAGTACCATTTGCAGCCGGACTTTTATCCAACCTCGCATTAAGAAGCTGGAAAGGGAGTGACTGGTACTTTAGTAAATTTATTCCAAAAGCTTCGCTGTTAACTCCGGTAGCATTACTATTCACGATATTTGTAATGTTTTCGCTCAAAGGTGAGAAAATCATCGGTTTACCAATCGATGTAATTAGAGTAGCAATACCCTACACTATTTATTTTGCAATTATGTTTTTCTCGACTTTTTTTCTCGCCAAATGGATGGGCGAAGGTTACAAAAAATCGACAACCATGGCATTTACCGCAGGGAGTAACGACTTCGAGCTCGCTATTGCAGTCGCAATTGCAGTTTTTGATATTAAATCGGAGGCCGCCTTTGCGACTGTTATCGGACCATTAGTTGAAGTTCCGGTAATGGTTGGGTTGGTGAATGTGGCGTTTTATTACAAGAAAAAATATTTTGTTACAGTTAAGACTGTTAACGAGTAATTTAACAAAAACTTCGTGTATTTTGGTACCTTCGAGACTCCAATAAAACTTTTTAAATTCCTTAATTTCTAATGTCGCATTTCCATAAATGACTTCTTTCTTGAAGATCCAAATAACAAAATGCCACTAAAACACTAAGAAACTGTTTAAATATTACATTTTCACTTGGGTTTTATCCTGGTTTCTACCTATATCAATTCCCTACCGGGATTGAGAAAACATTTAATCATCCGAATTGACCGACT
>CAIOOC010000331.1 GCA_903859795.1 uncultured Bacteroidia bacterium | reverse complement strand
TATTAAACGGATTAACATTTGACCCTATACTTCTAACGCCGGGAATATCGGGCACAATAAATAATATCGTGAAAGTTAATTTCTTCTTCATAAAACAAGTCTTTAACTATTAAGTCTTTTTTGCATCATTTTATTGACACAACAAAACATGTTATATAGCATGTTCTTTTTTGTGTCCACAAAATGAAACTATCAGGACTTAATAGTCGGGTAATTTCAAAGCGGATGAAAGAAATTCTGAATTGTGATCAGAAAGATTTATACATATCAATAAAATCCTATCCATCAGAAACTTAATTTCAAATATCATGAGAAAAACCTTGTTCGTTATGATGATTTTATTGCAATTAACAATGGTAAAAGCGGAGAATTATCAGAGTTCATGGAAATCGATCGATTCCAGGCCAATCCCATCCTGGTTTGAAGATGCAAAATTCGGGATATTTATACATTGGGGTATCTACTCAGTACCAGCCTGGCGCAAACTGGAAAGCGGGAAATATGCCTCTTATGCCGAATGGTACTATGCCAAAGTGATGTACAATGACGACAATGGAGGGCGTGAATTTCATAAAAGGAACTATGGTGAGAACTTTGAGTACCGTGATTTTGCACCACTTTTCAAGGCTGAATTATTTGATCCTGGTTACTGGGCAAAGTTGTTTAAAAAATCGGGTGCAAGATATGTCGTCCTAACAACAAAGCACCACGACGGTTTCTGTCTATGGCCTACGAAAAGTCCTTACAAAAAAAACTGGAATGCAATGGATATCGGACCCAGGCAGGACCTAGTTGATGAGCTTACTACAGCGGTAAAGTCAGCAGGCTTGCGGATGGGATTGTACTATTCGATTGTCGAATGGGAAAGCAGCAAAACTCACCGGGCAGAATCGGGCTACTATTTGCCGGCTAAAATCGTCAACAAGTACAAAATTCCTGAAAATGAATACGTTGACAAACATTTACTGCTCCAACTAAAGGAACTTGTCGAAAACTATAAACCATCCCTTCTTTTTTCAGACGGAGGTGAATGGGACGGTTCCGAAGAATACTTAAAAACAAAACAGTTTTTGACCTGGCTTTATAACGATTCACCAGTAAAAAGTGAAATTGTGGTCAACGACAGGTTTGCCAAAGATATGCCCGGTCATCATGGCGATTACTACTCGAGTGAATACCAGGATGCTGAAGGGATATTTTCAAAACCATGGGAAGAGAGTCGTGGCGTCGGGGGTTCGTATGGGTTTAACAGGGCAGAAAATGCGGAGGATTATTCTACCTCGAAGCAGTTGATTCTTGAGTTGATTGACATTGTGAGTCGTGGCGGTAACCTGCTGCTGAATATTGGTCCCAAGTCAGATGGCACGATCCCTGTCGTGATGCAGGAGAGGTTATTGGATATTGGGAAATGGCTCGAAATAAATGGCGATGCCATCTATAAAACCAGAAAACGGGCAGTTACAAGTCAAAAGGACAAGGATCAGGAACTCTATTTCACAAAAAAAGAGGATTCGCTGTTTTGCATTTTCACCAAATGGAACAAGAAGATTGAAATCAAATTATTGCCAGGAGAAAATGTAAAAAACCTCAGGTTATTGGGGTATAAGGGAGTCATTCAGTGGATTCTGGGTGAGAATCACAAATTGATTATTCAAATCCCCGGGCTGACAATTGATGAAATACCGTGTTTGAATGCCTGGGCGTTGAAAATTGAGTTAAAAAAATAGTAAACTAATAAATGATGAAAAAATTTCTGATTCTGGCTCTGCTCTTTTTTTGGTCTTTATTTTCAACAAACGCCCAGCAAAAGCGCTGGATTGATTTTAACAAAAACGGGGTGCTGGATATATATGAGAATCCTGATGCAGAAATCGACAAACGTGTCAATAACTTGCTGTCGCAAATGAGCATTAAAGAGAAAATGTCGATTTTGCATGAGGTTGCACCTGCTATCCCCAGACTTGGGGTTGTCAAGTATGATCATGGTAATGAAGCCTTACACGGCGTGGTTCGTCCGGGAAAATTTACAGTTTTTCCACAGGCAATTGGTCTTGCAGCGACCTGGAATCCTGAATTGATTTATCGGGTTTCAACTGTAATCTCTGACGAAGCCCGCGCCCGCTGGAATGAATTGGAGCAGGGAAAGAAGCAAATAGAGAAATACAGCGACTTGCTGGCTTTCTGGTCCCCTACCGTGAATATGGCCCGTGACCCGCGCTGGGGGCGTACACCGGAAACATATGGTGAGGATCCGTATCTCACCTCCCGAATAGGAGTATCCTTTGTCAGAGGGCTGCAAGGAGATGATCCCCGTTACTTGAAAGTGGTTTCCACACCCAAACATTTCGCGGGAAACAACGAAGAACACAACCGTTTCGAATGCAAGGCAGTGATGTCAGAACGCGCTTTGCGTTCCTACTATCTTCCCGCTTTCATGGCATTAATTACCGAGGGGAAAGCCCAGTCAATTATGACTGCCTACAATGCCATTAACGGAGTTCCATGCACAGCCAATAAATGGCTGCTCACTGATATACTGCGCAATGAATGGGGTTTTAACGGATACATCGTCTCAGATTGTGGCGCACCGGGTAATCTTTATTCCCCGCATAATTATGCACCTACCCGTGAGGATGCAGCTGCAATGGCGATGAAGGCAGGGTTGGATCTGGAGTGCGCCGGATATTGTAATGACTGCTTTATTTACCGTGATTTCTTGCCTAAGGCCTTTGAAATGGGTAAAGTTACAGAG
>CAIOOC010000330.1 GCA_903859795.1 uncultured Bacteroidia bacterium | reverse complement strand
ATTTTTAATAACTTCAAGATCTGCAAAGGCATTTCCAAACAATCTGAGATAGTTATACTGATTCTGCTTATTATCCTGGAGAATTCGAACTGGATTCTGACGGTCGTTCATTCCACCAAATGGTCCTCCCCATCCGATTCCATCAATTGTATGCACTGGAATAATTGGTAAAGCTTGTAACGCTGCGTTGAGAACCCCAGGATCCTGAACTTCAGAAGTGGTGCTTAACGTGAAGTTCTCGCCAATTAATAGCTTATTATTCAATAACTTGTAATCAGTGTTCAAACGGGCTGAAATGCGTTTAAATTCTGTTGTCTTTACAATCCCTTTATTATCTGTATAATCAAGAGAGAACATCGAATTACCTTTATCAGTTCCATGCGATACAGAAATATCATAATTTTGTGAAATGGCCGCCTGAGAGATTTGTTTAAACCAATCGGTATTGGCAGTTCTCATTGTTTGTGTGGTAGTATCAACATAAGCAGGTAAGCTAATCCTGTTAAGTATTGGATTCCCTTTACTATCATATCCTGTATTAAAACCATAATCCAGGTAATGATTTAAAGGAGATCCATCATTTGCACTCGCCTGCCAAACAGCTTTCCCGTAACCCTGAGCATCCAGAACGCTCATTTTGGTATTGTAGAATGAATAACTTCCGTGAGCAGAAGCATTAATTTGCAGGGCTCCTTTTTTAGCTTTTTTAGTTGTTATAATAATTACACCATTTGAAGCTCTTGATCCATAAACAGATGAAGCAGAAGCATCTTTAAGAACCTGAATTGATTCAATATCATTTGGATTTAATTCATGCATTCCAGCAGTTGTTGAAACTCCATCGATAACATATAATGGATTTGTTCCATTAATTGATCCAATACCTCTAATATTTATATTTACATTACTTCCGCTGGGAGATCCATCCGTTGTTATAACCATCCCGGGAACCATTCCTTGTAAAGCTTGAATTGGGTTGTTATTTGGCATTTTCTGCAACTCTTTAATTGAAACAACAGAAACTGCTCCGGTTAAGTCTGCCTTTTTTTGACTTTGATAACCTGTGACAACCACCTGATCCAGTTGTGCCAGGGTCTGAGCTAACAGAACTTTTATTTCTGAGTTCCCTTGAATATTGATTTTCTGAGTATTATACCCAAGGTAGGAACAAACTAAGATACTTTTCTTAGATGGCACCTTAATTTGGAAAGTACCATCAACATTGGAGATTGTACCGGTCGTGGTACCTTCCAATAAGATAGTTACTCCGGTAAGCATTTCCCCGTTTGCAGCATCTTTTACGGATCCCTTAACAGTAATTTCTTGTGCCGTAGCCATAAATGGCAACGAAAGAAATACGATGCCCCAGAGGACATCCCGCAGATAGCATGTGATCATTTTTTTCATCTTAGACATTTTTGTTGATTAAATAATTAAAATTCATCGGTTTATTTGTAAAGTTTAATACTTAAATTTTTTTCTGAGTATGTTTATTCTTTAAGTGACTTGGCCGGTTGATATGTGATTCTCTTTATCTGCCAATCATTAAAAGTTGAAGTCTCGGATAATCTCTTTAGTATATAATGGTGTTGCACCTGGACAGGATGCGACAAAGGCACCAATTGCACAAGCTTCTTTAAGGGCCTGTGAAATCTCCTTCCCGTCAAATAGTGCAGCAAGAAATCCTGCTAGAAAGGCATCGCCTGCACCAACTGAATCGGCAGTTGTAACCTTATATCCACTGTGACTATAAAGCTGATTCATGTGGAGTACGGATGCTCCATTTTTCCCTTTGGTTACGATTAGAGTTTTGAGTTTTAATAATCCGGACAATGAAATTATCCGCTCATCCATTGTTCCTGCCAATTGATACCATTCAGAGATAGTTATAAGCTCTTCGTCATTAAGTTTCACAATATCTGACTTTGAAAGAAGATTTTTGACAATTTCTTTCGTATCAAAGGGTGGTCTGAGATTGACATCCATAATTTTAAGAATGTCATTATTTAACAACTCATTCAGGGTATTCCGCGTTGTCTGGTTTCGCGATGCCAGTGATCCGAAGACAATCGCTTTTGAAGTTTTTACTTCTTCAATTAATTGATCAGTTAACTTGATTTCATCCCATGCAACAGGTTGGCAGATTTCATAAGTTGCGCAGTTATGCTCATCAAGGTGTACCAACACTTCACTAGTAGGCAACGATTCATGAACCTGAATCAGGTCAGTGGCAAGTCCGGATTCTGAAAGGAATTTTTTGAGGCTGACTCCTTTTGGATCGTTTCCAACGCTGCTGGCAATTGATGAATTTATGTCAAAACGTGACAAATGAAGCGCTACATTCATGGGAGCTCCACCAGGTAGGGGCCCGGATGGAAGATTGTCCCACAACACTTCTCCAAAACATAAAACCTTATCATTCTTTTTCATTGCTAGTTAGTTTTTGATTTTATTTCTTTTCTCTGTCAATTCATTTTGAATCTGTTCAAGGGATTTCCCCTTAGTCTCGGGAATTACTTTCCAGGCAAATACAAAATGAAGTGCCATCATAAAGGCAAAAAATGCAAAGATGGCACCCGCACCAATTGCTGGAGAATTTGTTACGATTGGGAATGTCCAGCTAACCACAGCAGCCATCACCCAATGTGTAAAACTGCCCAGAGCCTGACCCTTTGATCTTATCTTGTTGGGGAAAATCTCAGAGATAAATACCCACAAAACTGCACCTTGTGATATCGCAAAAAATGCAATGAATCCGATAAGATATACCATCACAGAATAACCGTTGAATGCGGATTGATAAAAAGCGTGTGAAATAAGACTCAGAAAAACAATCATTCCTATTGATCCAACCATCAGTAAGGTTCTGCGTCCTACACGATCAATAAGAAATAATGCAAGCAGAGTAAATAAAAGGTTAGTCCCCCCAATAGCTATAGATTGAAGTAAAGCAGTATTTGCAGTCAGTCCGGTCAATTCGAAAATTCGTGGTGCATAATAAATAATTGCATTGATCCCAGCCAACTGGTTGAACATTGCAATCAATATAGTACAGATTACAGGAAACGAATGCTCCCTGCTGAATAGTGTTGTACTTGTTTCTGTATGATCCTCATT
>CAIOOC010000329.1 GCA_903859795.1 uncultured Bacteroidia bacterium | reverse complement strand
CAGTCAACACCCTGTTATAAACCAATATATCGTCGACTTTCCCACCTTTAAATCCGAGCCCGCGATCCCATGCACCTATCTGAAGACCTGGCTGCTCTTTTGAATTCATTAAGATATCTTTCGTTAACTGGTTCATGGTTGTCTCGAGTTCAAGCTCGCTGCCATTCTGGTATAATTTCAAACCACCCGCTTTCGAGGAACCATCATAAGTCATTGTCAGCTGAATCCACTGATCCCTGGGAACAGGTTGCTGGGTGATCCTGGATATAGCATTCGAGGGGGCGGAATGCGAAAGGTTCACAGTGAGCCTGTCATCCTTTAAATACAAATGGTATCCGCGATAGTTGTACAACCGCTCGGCAATACATTTATGAAAGATCACCCCTTCCTTAAAATCCTTTGGAATAAAGAGCCGGATGCTAATGGTAAACGGATCAGACTTGCTGAATACCCCCACCGGACTAATATCCAGCCACTCATCACCCCTAAGAACCAAAGCTTTCCCATTTCCCCTGCCTTCAAATACCTCTTTATCCCCGGCAGAACCGCCCATTCCCCGTTTCATCGATGCCTTCTGCTGAGGCTTAACTGTGTTTTTCAAGGTCCCGCTATCAAAATTAAACTGAGCCTGGAGGCCGGCATAGGGAATTGACTCTTTTTCAAGTTTTTTATATTGCCCGGAAAGAAGCCAGTCCTGAAATCCGTGTCCGGAATTTTTAATTGTCTGAGCAAGTTTTTCTTGCTGGCCGGCAATTTTCTTACTGATCCTTTCAATCATCGTCTCCTGCTCTTTTGAAGGGAGTAAAACAGCAGGTGAAGGTGTTGCATCATCCCATGATATCTGCCCTGCCTCCTTTACCCGGTTGAAAAAGCTGAACATTTCGTAGTAGTTTTTCTGCGAAATAGGATCAAACTTATGGTCATGGCACTTTGCACAACCGACAGTAAGCCCCATTATTGCAACTCCAGTAGTGTTAACCCGGTCGATCACATACTCCGTCTGAAATTCTTCCTCGATAATCCCACCTTCCATATTTTGTTGATGCAGACGGTTAAAAGCGGTGGCTATCGTCATCTCTCTGGTAGGATTTGGCATCAGGTCACCCGCAAGCTGCCATTGTACAAACTGATCGTATGGCATATTTTTATTAAACGAGTTAATTACCCAGTCACGGTAAGGCGACATGTCCCTGAGTCGGTCAACAGTGTATCCGTATGAGTCGGCAAATCGTGCAAGATCGAGCCAGTCGACAGCCATCTTTTCACCGAACTGAGGCGAATTCAGCAACCTGTCGACCTGTTTTTCGTAGGCGCCCGGAGTATTATCTTTTTGAAAGGCATCAATTTCGGCTATTGTCGGGGGAAGGCCGGTAAGATCCAGAGATATTCTTCTTAACATCAATTCTTTAAAAGCCTCTCGTGAAGGGTTTATTTTTTCATTTTCAAGGTTATGAACAATAAAATTGTCAATCGGATTTATCACACCCTCGTTATGGTTTACTTTCGGGACATCGGGCTTTTCAGGTTTCACAAACGCCCAGTGAGGTTTGTATTTAGCGCCCTGTTCGATCCATTTGATCAGTATCGCTTTTTCTTTCGGAGAGAGGGCCAGATTCGTTTTGATTGACGGCATCTTGTAATTGGGATCATCCGACATAATCCGGTGAAACAATTCACTGCCATTTAAACTCCCGGGATCAATCGCCACTTTACCTGGACTTTCAGGAAGTCTGGCGTAGGCAAATGACTGAATATCGAGTCGTAAGCCCGCCTTTTGCTTTGCTTTATCCGGCCCGTGACAGGAGAAGCATTTATCAGATAATATCGGCTTTACATGAAGGTTGTAATCGATTTTGTCGGGAAGATTAGCATAAGCCTCAGAAACATCTTTTGGTAGCTTCGGCGTGCAGGAGATTAAATGAAATCCGGCCAACAGTGAAAGCAGAAAGATATGTCGTTTTAGTATAAATCTCATTTGAGAAAAATTAGTCAGGGAAAGTAATTCGTTTTGTCGCAATACTGCTATTTTACAATTGGTGCCTTAAGGATTACAGTATCTGCTTCCTGCACGGGAACCTGGTATCCTCCGGTGTCAATAACGACTTTGGGAAACACTTTTTCCAGGTTGTTCAGTTCCTCTGCGGTTATTGATGTCTGATAAAGATATAGTTGACGGAGATTTTTTAACCCTTTCAATTGCTCCACACCCTTAGCCGTTATTTTGGTCCAGACCAGGTTAAGGTATTGTAATTCAGAAAGATTATTAAGGTTCTGCAATCCCTTATCAGTAATATTTGTTTTTTGCAGATAGAGTCGGGTGAGGCTGGAGAGCTTTCCAACAATTTCAAGATTTGAATCCGATAAGGGCAGATTTCCCAATTTTAGCCAGATTAATTGCTTTTTTATCGGCTCCAGCATTTGCAAATCCTTTTCTCCAAAGGATTCAATGGCCACGAAATTGACCGAAAGGTAATTGCTGTTACGGGCTATTGGCACAACTGCTATTCCCCTATCCTGCAACTGCTTAATTGTTGCTTCCGTGGCTTTCTCAACCGTGTGATCCGGGAAATCTGATACTGCCTCTTCGATGATTTTTTCCGACCCGAGTGATTTTAAGATCAGTTTAATTCTATCGTTTTGATCAAGATTCTTAACCTTCTGATCGAATTGTGCACCCGTAGTGATCCACCAATTCAGTAAATCAATCTCCTTTCTGTCCAACTGCGGCTTCTCTCTTGGTGGCATGTGGTCCTTATTCTCTTTCGACAGCAGAATCCTTTTGATCATTGAGCTTTCCAATGGTTTTCCTGCCATGACAATTCCGCTTTCATCACCCCCTTTAAGAATAAAACCCGGCTCATCAAGTCTAAGTTTTCCCTTTTGTTTGTTTGGTCCGTGGCAGGAGATACACCTGGCTTCAAGAATAGGTTTTATTACAGCGGTATAGACGATTGCATCCTGGACATTAGGTATTGGTTTACCAAAGGGATCTCCTCCGCCGGTACCCTGTGATGAAAAGGCTTTTGTGAGAAAATCCGATCCATGGGTGATGGAACCACCCAGGTGACCGGTAACCATCACGAGCAGAACCATCAGAGCGGCAATCCATCTTGTGTCCCTGTTTTTCAGATGTAAATAGCAGGCAAATGCCGATACAACAGCCACGGCAATTGCAAACCACTGGTGTTTAAAAAGGAGTGCACCATCATAGCCATCCGTTTTGGAAAGAAGGAATCCGGTCACGCAGGAGGCGATCGCGCTGAGCATTCCCAGGAACAGAGAGATCGTAATAGCCTCTCTCAAGGATTGGAATTTTTTGCTGGCAGATAATCCGATAAACAGAGCAGCCAGCAATAAAATGCCTACCGGCATATGAACGAGTACCGGATGGAACCTGCCAATAAATTCAGTAAGGTTAATTGATAAAAAAAACATGTTTACAGGTTATAAATAATCAGGAGTATCTCTTTCTCAGTAAGTTCATCATATACACGTTGATGGCCCATTGATCCCCCAGGGGTTGACGGGTATAGGGGAGTGTCGGCATGTAATCGGGAGGACCAAATTCAGTGAGGAAGGTCATCTGCTCACCCTTTTGTTTCTTCAGTTCTACCACCTTATCCCACCATTCAAAATGAACTCTTCCCGAATGGTTATTAATGTACAATGGTCGCTGGATATTTTGCCTTGCTGCAGCGTCAATCATTTTCTTATAAAAAGCAAGATGCTCCTCCGGATTTTCCTGCCACCCTCCGCACTGAAAGCCAACTTGAAGATCGTGGGTTTTCAATGCTGCGAACATCTCATCCTGTGCTTTTTTGTCATTGGGCCACCATAGATCCACCCCGTCATAACCTTCCTTTTTGACAGCGCTGCAAAAATCGTCCATCGAACCTGTAAAACCCCAGTTCGTAGCCATGATCTTTAAATCATATCCACTATTCCCGAAAGATAGTGGCTTATTCGCTGAAGCAAAAGCCTCAAGTGAGGATAAAAACATTGCAGCAGAAGCTGTTGCAGAGGATAGGATAAAAGTTCTTCGGTCTTGTTTCATAAGATATTGGATAGGATTTTATGCTATGATATCGGTTATAACTTTTCCACTTAAATCGGTCAGCCGGAAGTTACGCCCCTGCGATTCATAGGTCAATTTTTCATGATCAAAGCCTAACTGATTCAATATCGTTGCCTGTATATCAT
>CAIOOC010000328.1 GCA_903859795.1 uncultured Bacteroidia bacterium | reverse complement strand
TATTATATGATCTCTTCGGAGGAATCACCTCTTCTGTCTCGATTAAAAGAGCTCACCAAAATGAAAGAATATAAAAACTCAAACGGTGAAATTAAAGATCGCACCATTAATCCCACAACCAGCGAGTTTAAAAAGATGCTGAAAGAAAATATATTTACCTGCATGGACACGCTGAAAAAAATAAGAATAAAGTGATAAGTTGTTGAAAAACAAATTCATAAAGAGACCAAAATCTAATTAGATATATCTTAGCTGATCCCTCATTAATCTAGCGATGAAACAGGTATGATTTACCAACTACGGTAAAATCTTTTCCTTCTGTTTTCCATTCCAGTTTCAGTCCGTCGCCGCCACCGGCCTGAAAATACTGAATTTCGACAGGATGCAAACCTTTGGCTAAGGCAATATCCATCGACTTTCCTTCCATTCCATGAAGTCCATCGTTATCAAGGGTTTTGCCTGAAATGATCATTTTTGATCCATCGTTGGAGGTCAGCAAAAACTGATAAACGCCTGTTTCCGGAACCTGAAGATAGCCTTTTAATACTAAACCATAGTCGGCACCCCGTTTTTTCATCGTCAGATCAATATTTTGCGTTATTCCCTGATCCAGGGGTTTTAAATCTGAGAAATCGGGCAGCTGACCCCAGGCTCCTTCAAAATAGCTGTATTGCAATCCTGTTTTACAATTCTGAAGCGGAACGGCAGAAATTGTCTTCTCCTTGCTTAGGTGTAGTTCTGACAAGCCACTTACAGCGTTCCCACCTATAAAACAAAGTGCTTTTACAGTAAATGATGCGGGTGCTGCAATTGTGTTCATCTGTTCAGCCTTAGCGGAATTTGTGTTCGGAACGGAACCGTCGGTTGTATAGCGAATCTCAGCCTCGGGGATGTCGGAGGTAATCCGGAATTCAGCCTTACCGATAAAGATTGAGTACTCTGCATGAATTTCCGGACCGTTGTATACCACCACCTCATCGCTCGTTTCCAGCACAATCACAGTGGCATATTTCTCCTTTTCAACCTTTGACACATTAACCTTCAGATAATTTCCTGCAGATTCGACATTAAGTTTATGTGTCTTGTTTTTTAGCTCATAGGCTGCATCTATCTTGCTCGCTAACCCGGGAAGCCGCAGGATACCATCCACGGGAAAATCAAAGATATGCAGGTAGAGGAAGTTTTTTTCTGCCGTTTTCTTTACTGTACAACGACCCCAGTCCAGTTTTTTAAACGGGCTCGCAGCTGTGCCGTAAATAGCTTCACCGTTGATTTTCATCCATGATCCTATCTCCCTCAATCTTTCGATTGAAGGATCCGGAATAAGACCGGCAGAGGTAGGGCCAACGTTGAGCAGGTAATTTCCCCCTTTCGAAGCTATGTCAACAAGGTTTCTGACAAGTACTTCCGAACTTTTCCAGTTGTGATCGTTGGCTCCAAATCCCCATGTCCCATTCATCGTCATACACGATTCCCAGTTTTTACCCGGATAACCGGTGGCAGGGATAAACTGTTCGGGTGTTTCGAGGTCGCCTTCGATGCCCGGACATAGCCGGTTGTTAACGATTAAGTTGGGATATTTGGCAATAATTGGTTCAAATTTGGCTGCACGCTCCTTTGTCATCTCACACGGTGTGTCCCACCACAAGATTTCAGGCTGGTAAGTGGAAAGGATCTCCTTAATCTGAGGTACAGCCACTTCGTCGAGGTATTTATCGAAGCTTCCATCCTGGGCCGGATCCCAGTGTCCTGAACATGCTGCCCCTCCGGGATGATTCCAGTCCTGGGCCTGCGAGTAATACAATCCAAAGTGCATTCCGTATTTTTTGCATGCCTCGGCCATCGCCTTTACAATGTCCTTTTTATACGGGGTGGCATCCACGACATTAAATGGATCGGAAGATTTGAACATTGCAAAACCCTCGTGGTGCTTTGATGTCTGGACGATGTATTTCATTCCTGCATCCTTAGCCAGACGGACAAATTCATCTGCATTAAATTGTGCCGGATTAAACCTCGCAGCCAGGGCTTTATAATCAGCTACAGGAATTTTCATATAACATTGGATCCACTCCGTGGTCTCGCCAATCTTGGTTTTCCGGTTATCCCACTCCCCGGCCGGGATACTGTACAATCCCCAGTGGATAAACATTCCGAACCGGGCATCCTTCCACCAATCCATCTTATTTGCGGGTTTTTGAGCATTACAACCAGATATTTGAAAAATGAAAACAATAAGGAGCAACAGTTTATTCAGATTCTTCATAGTTCCGGTATTTCGATATTAATAATCATCAATCAAATATACCCTTTTTAACCTGATTCAAAAATGTTATGCCTGCAAAAAAAATCAGGAAACAACAGCGATATCAAATCACAGTGATCTCTTTGCGGCTTCGCGATTTTGCTTCGATAAATTGAAAAATCTCGCAAAGACGCAGAGGTGCTGAGTTTGAACATTATTCAATCAAGAATCTTAAAATTCAAAAAGTACGACAAAAATTACTCACATTACTTATCTCATTTTTTACTCTCCACAATTTTGTTACTATTGCCAGGTAAAATCAGCCATTAAAACACCCAAAGCAATTAAATCATGAAGATTAAAAAAGCCGGAATACTATTTATTTCCGTTATTATTTTGTCTATTGGCACCCTGCGTGCGGACGAAGGAATGTGGATGCTTCCACTGATTCAAAAACTGAACATTAAAAAAATGTCTGAAATTGGATTTAAGCTCTCTGCCAGTGATATTTACAATATTAATAACTCAAGTTTAAAGGATGCGGTTCTGCACTTTGGAGGCGGTTGTACGGCAGAAATAATCTCGAAAGACGGGCTTGTGTTGACGAATCATCATTGCGGTTACGGGTCAATTCAAAAACTGAGCACTGTGGACCACGATTACCTGCAAAACGGTTACTGGGCAATGAACCGCGATGAGGAACTCCCCTCCAAAGGGCTCACCGTAACATTTCTCGACCACTTTGAGGATGTCACCAGTGCAGTAAACGGAGCAATACGTGCTACCACTGAACCCAAAGCCAGGGAGGAAGCGTTAAAAACGGTTTCCGATCAGCTGACCACCAAAGCTGTAGGAACCAACAAATACCTGAAAGGTAGGGTTGTCTCATTTTTTGGTGACAATCAGTATTATATGGTAATCACCAAAACTTACACAGATATCCGTTTTGTAGGTGCTCCACCCTCTTCGATCGGAAAATTCGGAGCAGACACCGATAACTGGATGTGGCCCCGTCACACCGGAGATTTCAGCATGTTTCGCATCTATGCCGATAAAGACAATAATCCTGCTGATTTTTCTAAAGACAACATTCCCTTTAAACCAAAAAAATTCCTGACCATCTCCCTGAAAGGTGTTAACCAGAATGATCCTGCAATGGTCATCGGTTACCCCGGCAGGACCAACCGGTTTATGACCTCTTATGAAGTGAAAGAGACAAGCGAAATCACCAATGCAATTACGATTCTGGTCAGAGGTGTAAGGCAGAATATATTAATGAACGATATGGTTGCCGATCCTAAAATAAGGCTGCAATATTCGAGTAAATATGCCGGATCCTCAAATTTCTGGAAAAAAGCTATCGGAATGAACGAGACTTTTGAAAAGCTCAAAGTGCTTGACAGGAGAGCAGCAGAAGAGAAGAGTTTCACCGAATGGGTATCAGCCGATCCCGCACGTGTTCAGAAATATGGCAAAGCGCTGGATGATGTGAAATCGGCCATTGACGGCAGGGCTAAACTCCAGGTTATCCTCAAATATTACATGGAAGCGCTGAACTCCATTGAACTGACCACTTCAGCGTCACGATTTGGCCCTAAAGCTGAAGGTGATTCCAGGGACCCAAGAGTCAGCAGACCTGGTCCTATGACCACCCCTGCCGATTTCTACAAGGATTATAATAGTGCAACCGATAAGAAGGTAGCAAAAGCGATGATTGCACTTTTCAAGGAGAAAATGGCAGAAACTGACCTCCCCGATTTTTATAAAACAATTGATGCTGATTTTCAAGGCAATATAGATGCTTATGTAGAAGCGATGTTCTCTAAATCGGCGTTCGTTTCCGAAGAAAAACTCAAGGCAGCACTGGCTGGCGATAAAAAAGAGCTTGAGAATGATCCTGCATTCCTCGCGTCAAAAAATATCTCTTCCTCGATGAGAAAATACAACAAGGATCTTGAGCAGTATCGTTCCTTGTATGCTCAGGGACAGAAGCTTTATATTGCTGGAATTTTGGAGATGAAGGCAGGTCAGGCCATCTATCCTGACGCCAATTCCACTATGCGGATGACCTACGGAAAAGTACTGAGTTATTCTCCTAAAGATGGAGTAACCTTCGATTATTTGACTACCCTCGATGGAGTTATGCAGAAAGAGGATCCAAAAAACTGGGAATTTGTAGTCCCGGCTAAGCTGAAAGAGCTTTACAATGCCCATGATTTCGGCCAATACTCACTAAAGGATGGACGTATGCCCGTCGCTTTTCTCACAAACAACGATATCACCGGGGGCAATTCCGGCAGCCCTGTAATGAATGGGAGAGGTGAACTTATTGGAACTGCCTTCGACGGTAACTGGGAATCGATGAGCAGTGATATTATCTTTGAACCTTCACTTCAGCGTTGTATAAATGTTGATATTCGCTACACCCTCTTTATCATGGATAAATTCGGCGGTGCCGGATATCTGCTAAATGAGATGAAGATTTCAAAATAGGAAAACTATTCGCTGATTTTGCCGAAGAATTTGTAGGGATAATTTTGAAATGTAGAGACGCACAGCGGTGCATCTCTACATTCAATCCCTAACAATGTTCTTTTACTTCCCTGTATGCAGAAATTCATCAACCGCTGAGATGAAAAGGGTTGGCTGATCAACAAAAGTCATATGCCCGCTTTGGGGGAAGATAACAAGTTTCGAACCGGCTATCTTCTCATTTATCTCCCTGGCCAGTGAGGGCCCACACTCGTCATTATCTCCAACAGTAACAAGGGTGGGTATCTTCAGCGTGGAAAGCCGGTCGGCGTATTCAACCGATTTTAAGTTGCCGTCAATCACAAACTCACCGTGCGGTCCCCACATCTCACGATAAAGGTCCCATGACATAATACCATTACCAATCGGGTCATAATTTGCGTCGGGATGATTCTGATATAGGTAAGGGAAGTAACCTTCACCCCAGGCAGAAATCATATATTCAGGGGTATAACGCCTTTTTTCATAATCTTTTCCATGACCATACAATCCGTCTTTTTCAAGCTTATCAATCCTGTTACGAAGTTCACGCGGCATTTTCTGCTTCATCCGCGTAAAAGTTTCATTCATTTTTTGGGTGCTGTGAAAGGTACTGCACAAGATCAGGTGCGAAAGATTCTGTTGGTATTTCAGTGCATAAGCCTGGGCAAGAACACCACCGAATGAGTGTCCGAGCAGGTCAATCTTTCCAAGATCCAATACCTGCCGAATCGCCTCCACATCTTCAACCATATTTTCGACTGTGTATTCAGAAACATTCTCAACTTTTTGGGACCGCCCAGAACCCCTTTCATCAATGAAAATGAGCTGGTGTTTCCGGGCCAAAGGAATTAAATACGGAAGGAAATAGTCGTGCGATGCACCAGGGCCTCCATGCACAATTACAAGTGGCTGCCCCTTTCCAAAGGTTTTGTAATAAATCATAACGCCATTCGCGTCAACAAAACCTTCTTTAATTTCATACAATAGCGATGTGGCTTTTGAGGAAATCTGTTCTCCCGGTTGTCGTTCACAACCCGTCAGAAAAGGACGCAGAGAAGCAAGGAAAAGCTGAGAT